>JANNJH010000164.1:0-2976 GCA_031405775.1 Sphingomonadales bacterium
TAAAGGTGAAGCTGTCGTAATTGTCGATAACAAGGATCATGGTTGCTGGTTAGCGCAGCGGCTTCGCCCCGTCACGCGCATACAGTCACGCGCTTACCGTAACGCCTTTCCAGAAATGCGATCCGCCCCTTGATCTCGGCGGCGGCGGCCTTGGGGTCGGCATGTGGCGTCGGCTGGCCCGGCCAGAGGTCATGTCAGCGCTTGGCCGCCTATTGCCCAAATCCCGGGGATGCCGCCGCCTTCAACGCTTCCTTCGCCGCGGCGATAAGCGCCCCGGCCTTGGCTTCGCACTCGCGCTGTTCATATTCGGCGATGCTGTCGGCGACGATCCCGGCGCCGGCCTGGACGTGCATGACGCCGTCCTTGACCACCGCCGTCCGCAGCACGATGCACGAATCCATCGACCCATCGGGGCTGAAATAACCAACCCCGCCGGCATAGGCGCCGCGCGATTCGGGCTCGAGTTCAGCGATCACCTGCATGGCGCGGACCTTGGGCGCGCCGCTGACCGTGCCGGCCGGAAACCCCGCCAGCAGCGCGTCGATGGCGTCATGCCTGGGGTCGAGCCGGCCGCGCACGTTCGAGACGATGTGCATGACATGGCTGTAGAATTCGACACCGGCGCGGTCGGTCACCGTCACCGTGCCGGGCAGCGACACCCGCCCGGTATCGTGGCGGCCAAGATCGAGCAGCATCAGATGTTCGGCCTGTTCCTTGGCATCGGCGAGCAGGCTGGCGCGATTCAAGGCATCCTCCACCGCATCGCGCCCACGCGGCCGCGTGCCGGCGATCGGGCGAATGGTGACATCGCCATCGCGGACCCGCACGAGGATTTCGGGCGACGAGCCGACGATGGCAAACCCCGGCAGATCGAGGAAATACAGGAACGGCGACGGGTTGATCCGCCGCAGCGCGCGATAAAGCTCGAACGGCGGCAACGGGAATTCGATGCTGAAACGCTGCGCCAGCACGACCTGGAAGACGTCGCCGGCAAAGATATATTCCTTGGCGCGCGCCACCATCTCGGCATAGCGCGCCGCGCCGATCACCGGCACCGGCGTGCCATCGGGCAAATCGCTCGCCGTCATGGCGCGCGGCGGCAGTGGCAGCGCCAGCCGCGCCTGCGCCGCCTCGATCCGTTCGAGGGCTTCGGCGTAAGCGGCATCCGCATCGCTGGCGGCGAACACCGGCGCGACGATGAACAGTTCGTCCTTCAGCCGATCAAAGACCAGAATCAGCGTCGGCCGCACGAAGACCATGTCGGGCAGGCCGAGCGGCGAGGGTGCATTGGCGGGCACGCTGGGTTCGACCAGCCGCACCGCTTCATAGCCGATATAGCCGACAAGGCAGGCCAGCGCCGGCGGCAGGCCGGCGGGCACATCGGCGCGGGCTTCGGCGACCAGCGCCCGCAATGCCGCCAGTGCGCCGCCATCGACGGGCACGAATGCGTCGCGATCGCTGCGCCAGTCGCGATTGATTTCCGACGTGTCGCCAGTGGCGCGCCAGACCAGATCGGGATCGAGCCCCAACAGCGAATAACGGCCGCGCACCTGCCCGCCTTCGACCGATTCGAGCAGGAAACCGCCGCTTTGCGCCGTGCCGAGCTTGAGCATCGCTGAAACCGGTGTCTCGGTATCGGCGACGATTCGCGTCCACACCAGTTGCGCGCGCGCCCCTGCGCCAGCGCATCGACGAAAGCGCTGCGATCGGGGGCGATCTGGCCGAAGTCCGCCAATTTACTGACCACCGGCGTCCTGGCCCGAAAGCCGTTTGCTGATCTTGGCGATTGCCGCCTCGTTGCGGCTGGTCTTGACGGCGCGTTCGGCGGCGGCGGCAAAGGCGGCGGCGAATTCGTCGGGAAGTTGCCCGGCGATTTCGCGCCGGCCAGCTTCGAGCAGGCCTGGCGTCTTGGCAAGGTCGCCCGGCGTGATCGCGGCGGCGTGGATCAGCACCCAGCCTTGCGGGCTCGGCAGCACCTGCACCGTCCCGGCGGGGGTGTTGAGAAAGGCCTGGACGACCGGCGGGACGTTTTGCTGCTGCGCCACGTCGATGCGGCGGCCCGCCAGCGGTTGCGGCGCGGCCAGCCCCTGCGCTGCGACAGCGGCGGCAAAATCGCCGCCCTTGCGCACAACGGCGACGACCGCATCGGCCTTGCCGCGCGCCGCGGCCAGCGCCTTGTCGCGGGCGGCCCCGGCGGCGACGATCGCGCGGATTTCGGTCAGCGGTTGCGGTGCCGACGGCAGCACCTGCATCGTCTCGATGACGGCGAGGCGGCCCCCCGGCTTGCCTGAACCGCCGAGATCTTCGACCGCCGCCCCGTCGCCGGGTTCGTGGCGGAACGCCTTGGCGGCGATCGCTATGGCATCGGCGGCGAGCGGCGGGTTGTTCGGTGCCTGGCCGTCCTTGGTCACCGCGCCCTGCGACACGATGACAAGGCCATTGTCGCGCGCCAGATCGGCAAAGCTCTTGCCGGCCTCGACGCCGTCCTCGATCCTGGCCACCAGTTCGGCGACGGCGGCATTGCCGGCGCGCGTCCGCAGGTCCGCTTCGATGGCGGGGCGCGCCTGCGCAAGGGTCTTGCCGGCAGAGCCGATGGCTTCGACACGAATCACATGCCAGCCGAAATCGGTCTTGATCGGCGCGGTGATGCCGCCGACCGGCACCGCGAACGCCGCCGCGGCGACCGCCGGGCTCGTCGCCTTGCCGAAATCGGCCTGACTTTGCGCGCCAAGCGCGATATCGGCGGCGCCAAAGCCTGCCAGGCGTTCGGCTGCCTTGGCAAAGCCCTCGGTCGCGGCGGCGGCGATGGCGCGCGCCTTGGCTTCATCGGCCACCACGACCTGTTGCAGCTGGCGCGTTGCGGCGGCGCCATATTTGGCCGGGTCCTTGGCAAAGGCCGTAGCGATTTCGGCGTCGGAGACCTTGGCGGCGGCGCTGATGCCGGCGCTGTCGATGACCGCATACCGATAGGCGCGG
>JANNJH010000165.1:0-3016 GCA_031405775.1 Sphingomonadales bacterium
TGTCGGGACCGGCGCTCCAATGTGCAATCGACTTCGCCCATGAGTTCACCGGCTACGGGCTGCTGGCGGCGCGCTTCGCACGCGAAGCCGGGCTGCGCGGGGCGGCTGCGACGCTTGCCGACGGCCTGCGCATCGAAGCGGACCTGTCGACCCTGGCCTATCGGACCCTTGATGCCGAAGAGGGCATGCGCGCTTTCCTCGACAAGCGCCCGGCGCGATTCGAGGACCAGTGATGCGCGACCGCCTTGTTATCGTTACCGGAGCGAGCCGCGGCATTGGCGCCGCCATCGCGCTGCGGCTGGCCGAGGCCGGGCTGACCGTGGCGTGCATCTCGCGGAGCGGTGGGCTGCCCTGCGCACCCGCCGAAATCATCGAACGCCTGCTGCCATTCGCCGCCGACGTCACCGACCCCACGGCGATCCGTGCGGCGATTGGCGCGGCGGCCCAAGGGCGCGCGGTCGCCGGTCTGGTCAACAACGCCGGCCTGCACACTGAGGCAAAGTCCGCTGAAATGCCGATCGAGCAATGGGACGCCCTGATGGCGGCGAACGCGACCTCGGTCGTCATTGGCTGCCAGGCGGTCTATCCGCACTTGATCGAAAGCGGCGGACTGATCGTCAACATCGGATCTTTCTTCGACAAGATCGGCGTCAAGCGCAGCCTCGCCTATTGCGCCTCCAAGGCCGCCGTCGGGGCGATAACCCGGGTTCTGGCCGTGGAATGGGCGCGGCAGGGCATCAGGGTGGTCAATGTCGCACCCGGCTATATCGTCACCGATCTCAACCGCGAGGCGATGGAGGGTCCGCTGCATTCCTATCTGGAAAAACGCATCCCGGGCGGCCGGCCCGGCGACGTTGACGATGTGGCGCGGCTGGTCGCTGGCTTGTTCGCCATGAATTTGAACTTTCTGAGCGGCGAGACCATCTATCTCGACGGCGCGCAAGGCATTGCGCATTGACCGTGTTCGACCGCCTCGATGCCCGCATCGCGCTGACGCAAGACGAACGCATGGTTCTCGAAAGCGTGCGCGCGCTGGCGGCGGACGCCATCGCACCGCGCGCCGCCGGCCATGATCGCTCGGCCAGCTTCCCGTGGGACAATGTCCGCGACATCAACGCCCTTGGTCTCAACATGATGTTCGTGCCCGAGGCGTATGGCGGGATGCAATTGTCTTACCTGTGCTATCTCGCCTGCGTCCGGGAGATATCGAAGGCCTGCGCGGCGACGGGCATCGTCTGGGCCACCAACTTCCACGCGATGAAGCCGCTGATCGAGTTCGGCAGCGAGGAGCAAAAAGCCCGGTTGCTGCCGCGCATCGCCGCGGGCGGGCTGGCGTCGCTGGCGATCACCGAGCCCGATGCCGGGTCGGATGCGACCGGCATGAAAACCGCCTTTCGCGAGGACGGTGACGAAATCGTCGTCGACGGTGGCAAGACCTTCATCACCAACGGCGATGTCGCCGACTTGTACCTGTTGTTCGGCAAATGGCGCGGCATCGATGACCGCAAGAGCGCGATTTCGGTGGTTGTGGTCGAAAAAGGCACGCCCGGTCTCAGCGTCGTCGGCACCGAGCACAAGATGGGAACGCGGGCGTCGGGCACCGCGACCCTGCGCTTCGAGGACTGCCGGGTGCCGCGCGCCAATCTCATCGGGTCGCCGGGAGATGGCCTTGCGATCCTGCTCGCGTCGCTCAATCGATCGCGGCCGAGCGTCGCGGCGCACGCCCTTGGCATCGCCCGCGCCGCGTTCGAAGACGCCACCGCCTACATCAACGAACGGCGGCAATCCGGTCGCCGGATCATCGAGTTTCAGGGCATCCAATTCATGCTCGCCGATCTTGCGGCGGAACTGGCGCTGGTCGAGAATTGGCTATGGACGGTCGGGCAAATGATCGACGACGGGGCCAGCGACTTCGGCATCGAAGCCTCCATCCTCAAGATGAAGGCTTCTGATCTTGCCATGCGGATGACCACCGACGCGGTCCAGATGCTGGGCGGCTACGGCTATTGCAGCGACTTCCGGGTCGAGCGGCTGATGCGCGATGCCAAGATCACCCAGATTTGGGAAGGCACCAACCAGATCCACCGGCAGTTTATCGGACGGAGTTTCATGACGCGATGAGAGAGCTATGATCAAGACCGTAGGTATCGCCGGATGCGGAACGATGGGCGCCGGCATCGCCATTGTCGCGGCCCGCGCCGGTTTCGCGACGCGCGTGTTCGATGCGCGGCAGGCGGCGTTGGACGGCGCCCGCGCGCAGACCGAGGCGTTCCTCAAAAAGTCCGTGGACCGCGGCAAGCTCGCTCCCGAGCGTCTCGGCGAAATCATGGCCAACCTGACCGGCACCACCGCGATCGAGGATCTTGCCGGCTGCGATGTGATCATCGAGGCGATCTACGAGGATCTTGGCGCCAAGCACGCGCTGTTCGGGCAGCTCGACGCCGTGTGTCCGGCGGAGACGATCTTTGCGTCCAACACCTCGACCATCTCGATCAGCGAAATCGCCGGCGGCTCGGGACGCGACGATCGGTTCGTCGGCATGCACTTCTGCCTGCCGGCGCAGTTGATGAAACTGGTGGAGATGTCGCCGGGATTGAACACCAGCGCCGCCACCTGGTCGACAGCCTGGGCGTTTTGCCAGGCGCTTGGACAGACGCCGGTGGCGACGCAGGACACGCCGGGCTTTATTCTGAACTATTTCCTGATCCCCTACCACAATGACGCGATACGATTGGTCGAGCAGGGCGTCGCCACGCCCGCCGATATCGACATCGCGATGAAGGTGGCGATGGGTTATCCGATGGGACCGTTCGAGTTGCTCGACCTGGTCGGCACCGATACGCAGAAGTTGCTTTGCGAGGCGATGTACGAACTGACGCACGAGCCGCGGGCTGCCTGTCCGCCACTGGTGCGTCGCATGATCGCCGCAGGCAGGCTCGGCAAGAAGAGCGGGCACGGCTTCCACGCTTATGGCGACTCAAAGATGTTCGGAGCCTGATATGGTGCGCGTGACATT
>JANNJH010000166.1:0-4709 GCA_031405775.1 Sphingomonadales bacterium
GCCTCGAGCTGGCGCTCCGACAGCGTGCACCAGTGCGCCACGTCGATCAGCCCCATGCGCGCCGCGGCGGTCAGCACGGTCGGGCGGCAGCACGGGCCTGTTGATGATCGGCGGCGGCGTGCCCAAGAACTTCATCCAGGACACGGTCGTCTGCGCCGAAATCCTTGGCCATGACGATGTCCAGGTCCATAAATACGCCGTGCAGATCACCGTCGCCGATGTCCGCGACGGCGCCTGCTCGTCGTCGACGCTGCAGGAAGCCGCCAGCTGGGGCAAGGTCAACACCGGCATCGAACAGATGGTCTTTGCCGAAGCCGGATCGGTCATGCCGCTGCTGGCGTCGGACGCCTATCACCGCGGGCATTGGCAGAACCGCCCGAAGCGCGGCTGGGCCAAGCTGTTCGCGTAAATCCGGAGCAGGATGGGCGCCACGTCAACGAACGAATTTAGCGACCAGTTCGACATGCGTCGACCAGCGGAATTGCGCCACTGGCCACAGGCGTTCGAGGCGATATCCACCTTTCAGCAAAATCTCAGCATCCCGCGCGAAGGTGCTGGGATTGCACGATACCGCCACGACGACAGGCACTTTCGATTGGGCCAGCGCGGCGGCCTGCGCTTGCGCCCCGGCGCGCGGCGGATCGAACACCACCGCGTCGAAAACACCCAGTTCGTCGGCCGTCAGCGGTCGCCGGAACAAGTCGCGATGCGCGGTCACCAGCGTCCGGCGATACTGGCGCACGGCGGCGTCGAGCGCTGCCACCGCCGGCCCTGCCGCATCGACGGCGACAAGCTTCGCCCGCGCCGAGAGCGGCAGGGCAAACGTCCCCAACCCGCAAAAAAGATCGGCAACCCGCGCCGCACCGCCGACCGCGTCCTGAACCGCCGCCACCAGCGCCGCCTCGCCCTCGCGCGTCGCCTGCAGGAACGGCGCCGGCGGCAGCGCCACCGGAACGCCGCCCATCGCCAGCAGCGGCATCCGCGCCAGCGCGACCGTCTCGATGCCGTGCGCGCCCTCCACCGACAGGCGCGCCAGGTCATTGGCGTTGGCGAAGTCGGTCAATCTCTCGATCGCATCAAGACGAACGGCTGCGACATTGGCGAGCAATACGTCGATGCCGGTGTCGCTCGCCGTCAGCGTCACCCCCGCCCCCTGCCCGTCGGCCAAGGCGGTTTTCAGCAAGACCCGCAACGGTGAGAGAAGATTGTAGAGTTCTGGCAGAAGTATTTCACATTGCTGGAGATCGACAATTTGGTGACTCGATCCGGCATTGAAACCCAGCATCAGCTTGCCGCCGCGCTTGACGGCGCGCAACGAGGCCCGGCGGCGGCTTTTCGGCGGCGACAGCGCGACTGGCGCCACCGATCCCGGCACCACGCCAACCGGCGCCAGCGCGCGGACGATACGATCGACGACAAAGTCGCAATAATCGGCGTCGTTGACATGCTGGAGCTGGCAGCCACCGCAATCGGGGACATGGCGGCAGGGCGGCGTAACGTGGCGCGGGCCGGGCTCGATGATGACGCGGTCGCCTTCGAAGCGCACACGGTCGCCGACCGCCGCGCCAACGACAAACCGGCCATCGGCGGTGACGCCGTCGCCGCGCCCCGCGAGGCGAACAATGCTCTGCAAGTCGCTCACAAGGCTGCCAATATGATCGGCAGCAGCGCCGGTATGTCGTCGGCGATGAGGCCCGGCCCGCCGCGCCGCCCGGCATCGCCATGCAACCAGACGCCGGCGCGCGCCGCGTCGAACAAGGTCATGCCCTGCGCCACCAGCGCCGCGATGATCCCGGTCAACACATCGCCCGAGCCTGCCGTCGCCAACCAGGGCGCGGCATGGGTGTTGACCGCGGCGCGACCGTCGGGCGCGGCGATCACCGTCTCGGCGCCCTTGAGGACGATGACGGCACCGCAGGCCACCGCCGCCGCCTGCGCCGCGCCGATGCGATCGAGCCCGACAGGCCCGAACAGCCGGGCGAATTCGCCATCATGCGGCGTCAGCACCAGCGGCGCGCGGGCCTTCGCGAAGCCAGCCGCCGCGCCCGATCCGGGCACCAGCGCGCCCGGCAGCACCGCGAACGCCCCGGCGTCGACAACCAGCGGCGTGTCGCCGGCAAGCAGCCGTGCCAGCCAATCGCGCCCCCGTTGATCGTCGATCAAGCCGGGTCCGATGGCGATGGCATCGATGCGCGGGTCGGATAGCATCGCACGGCCCTCGGCGTCGTTGCGCCGCATGATCGCATCGGCCGGCACCCCCTCACCGGCGCCGACAAGCGTTACCACCCCGGCCCCGGCCCGCAGCGCCGCCAGCGCCGTCAGCCTTGCCGCCCCGCCGCGCCGCGGATCGCCTTCGATGACGAGAACCGCTCCGCGCCGATACTTGTGGGTGTGGCTGGGCATCGCGCCACGGACCGGCCTGGGGACGAGCCGCGCGGTGTTCAAAGGGAGCGTGATACCGATATCGGCGACCACCACCCGTCCCGACAGCTCGCGCCCCTGCCCCAGCGCGTGGCCGCGCTTCATCGCGCCAAAGGTCACCGTCAGATCGACTGCCAGCGGTCGCCCCAGCGCCGCGCCGGTCAATGCATCGACGCCGCTGGGGATATCGATCGCCGCGACGGTGGCGTTGGCGCGCGCCAAGCGATCCAGCGCCGCCTGGACATGATCGGGCAAAGGCCGCCGCAGCCCGGTGCCGAACAGCGCGTCGATCAGCAGCGGTGCCGGCGCCGCGTCATCGAGTGATTCGACCGCGCCCAACGCGCCGCCATCGTGCCAACGCGCCGCCATCGTTGCCGCCGGTTCGCCAACCGCCGGCCCCGACGCGGCGACCCGCACGGCAAGGCCCATCTCGCGCAGGCGAAGCGCGACGCCATAGCCATCGCCGCCGTTATTGCCGGGGCCGCACAGCACCAGCGCCGGCAGGCCAGGCGCGAACCGCATGATCGCAGCGGCGGCTGCCGCGGCGGCGCGCTCCATCAGCAAAAGCGCCGGCGCGCCCGCGGCAATGGCGGCGGCTTCGGCGGCGCGCATCGCGTCGGGCGTCAACAGCGCCGCTCCGGGGGCGATCACCAAAAGCGGTCCTTCGGCCGTGGGGATCAGCAAGCCAGAAGCGGCGCTTCGGCCGCGGGGATAAAGATGGCTTGTCATCATCGTCGCGCGGTGTAACAAGCCGCGCGCATCATGGCGCGTCTCAATTTCATCCGGCCGGCGATTTTCGGCATGGCCCTTGGCCTGTCCGCCTGCGCGCCGTCGCCGCTTTATGTCGGACATGGGCGCATCGGGACCGTCGGCGAGATTCCGCGCGATGGTCGCGGTGAGCCGATCTGGTCGGCGATCCGTCAGCCCGAACCATATGCGCCAACCCAGGCCATGCCGGTAAAGGCCGGCATCCCGATCACCCCGCCACCGGGATAAGACGCTCTGCCCGCCGGCGGGCTCGATCCTCAGATATCGGCATAGACATGCCGCTCGGCCCTGGCGCCGGGATGCGTCACCGCGCCCTTGCGCGCCGAACCGACGGTCTGTGAAAAGCGCCAGATCGCGCCGGATTGATAATCGTTGGTACGCGGCACCCACGCCGCGCGCCGGGCCGCGAGAATATCGTCGGCGACCTCGAGTTCGATCGTCCCGGCGCTCGCGTCGATGCTGATGATGTCGCCGTCCTCGATCAGCGCGATCGGCCCGCATTCAGCGGCTTCCGGCCCGACATGGCCGATGCAGAAACCGCGCGTTGCCCCGGAGAAGCGTCCGTCGGTGACCAGCGCGATATCTTCGCCCAGACCCTGGCCATAAAGCGCCGCGGTGGTCGACAGCATTTCGCGCATGCCGGGGCCGCCCTTGGGGCCCTCGTAACGGATGACGACGACGCTGCCCTTGGTGATCGTGCGGGCTTCGACGGCGGCGAAACAATCCTCCTCGCAATCGAAAACCTGCGCTGGGCCGGTGAATTGCAGGCGCGCCATGCCGGCGACCTTGACGATGGCGCCATCGGGCGCGAGCGAACCCTTGAGCCCGACGACGCCGCCGGTCGGCGACAGTGGATTGCTGACCGGGTAGATGACCTTCTGGTCGGGGTTCCAGCTAACCTCGTCGATATTTTCCGCCAGCGTCTTGCCGGTTACGGTCATGCAGTCGCCGTGGAGCAAGCCTGCGTCGAACAGCGTCTTCATCAGCATGTAAACGCCGCCGGCTTCGTACATATCCTTGGCGACATACTTCCCACCCGGCTTGAGGTCGGCGATGTACGGCGTTGTTTTAAATATCTCGGTAACGTCGAACAGGTCAAAATCGATGCCGGCTTCGTTGGCCATCGCCGGCAGATGCAACGCGGCGTTGGTCGATCCGCCGGTAGCGGCAACGATGCGCGCGGCATTTTCAAAGGCTTTGCGGGTGCAGATGTCGCGCGGCCGGATGTTGCGCTCGATCAAGGTCATGATCTGGCGGCCGGCGGCGATGGCAATCTCGGCGCGGCTGGCATAGGGCGCCGGCACCATGTTGGAATGCGGCAAGGACAGCCCGATGGCCTCGCCGACGCACGCCATGGTGTTGGCGGTGAACTGGCCGCCACAGGCGCCATGGCCGGGGCACGCGACCTTTTCGAGCGCGGTCAGGCGCGCCAACGGGCAGGTGCCGGCGGACCAGGCGCCAACCGCCTCGAAGACATCGACGACGGTGACGTCCTTGTCCTCGAAATGCCCCGGCAGGAT
>JANNJH010000167.1:0-2088 GCA_031405775.1 Sphingomonadales bacterium
CGTGCCTCGATGCGATCAAGGACGCCGGCGTCAAGGCAGCGGATATCGACGAGGTCATCCTGGTCGGCGGCATGACGCGCATGCCGCGGGTGCGTGCCTTCGTGAAGGAATTGTTCGGCAAGGAACCGAACACCAGCGTCAACCCCGATGAAGTCGTCGCCATGGGCGCCGCCATCCAGGCCGGCGTGTTGCAGGGCGATGTCAAGGACGTGCTGCTGCTCGATGTGACGCCGCTGTCGCTCGGCATCGAAACGCTGGGCGGCGTCTTCACCCGGATGATCGACCGCAACACGACCATCCCGACCAAGAAGTCGCAGACCTATTCGACCGCCGACGACAACCAGTCGGCCGTCACCATCCGCGTCTTCCAGGGCGAACGCGAAATGGCGGCAGACAACAAGATGCTCGGCCAGTTCGACCTTGTCGGCATCCCGTCGGCGCCGCGCGGCATCCCGCAGATCGAAGTGACGTTCGACATCGACGCCAACGGGCTGGTGGCCGTCAACGCCAAGGACAAGGGCACCGGCAAGGAACAGCAGATCCGCATCCAGCCGTCGGGCGGCCTGTCGAAGGACGACATCGAGCAGATGGTCAAGGACGCCGAAAAGTTTGCGACCGAAGACAAAAAACGCCGCGAAGTCGCCGAAGCCCGCAACCAGGCCGATTCGCTGGTTCACACCACCGAGCGCCAGCTTGTCGAACATGGCGACAAGGTCGGCGTTGATGTAAAGGCCGAGATCGAAGCCGCGGTCGCCGATTTGAAGTCGGTGCTCGATGGCGGTGACGCCGAAGCGCTGACCACCAAAACCACGACGCTGTCGACGGCGGCGATGAAGCTGGGTGAAGCGATCTATACGGCCGAACAGGCCAAGGCCGCATCGCCCGAGGCGGAAGCGCCGAAAGATGACAATGTCGTCGACGCCGAATTCTCGGACGTCGAGGACGACAAGAAGTAAGGCATTGCGCTGCGTGGCGCGCCTCGACGTCGCTCAGGCTGAGCGGGGTCGGGGCGCTCCCCGGGCGTTTTTCTGGACGCCCGTGACCAATGCCGCTCAGCCTGAGCGAAGTCGAGGGACGCGACCAACGGTGGGGCAGGCGCTTGAGCACTGAAATCGACTATTACGAGCTGCTCGAATGCGAGCGCGGCGCCGATGATTCGGCGCTGAAATCGTCCTATCGCCGGCTGGCGATGCAATGGCATCCCGACAAGAACCCCGGCGACGACGACGCCGAACATCGCTTCAAGGCGATCAGCCAGGCCTATGACTGCCTCAAGGACCCGCAAAAGCGCGCGGCGTACGACCGCTATGGCCATGCCGCCTTCCAGCAGAACGGCGGCGGCGGCGCACAGGACGCCGGCGGCTTCTCCGACATCTTCGAAAACATCTTCGGCGAATTCATGGGCGGCGGGCGTCAGCAGCGCGGCCGCGGCGGCGCCGCGCGCGGCCAGGACCTGCGCTACGACCTCGAGATGACGCTGGAGGAAGCCTTTGCCGGCAAGGCGGCGACGCTGACCGTCGAGGTCGCCGCGGCCTGCGAACCCTGCGGCGGCAGCGGCGCCAAGCCCGGCACCGCGGCGCGCCAATGCACCACCTGCCGCGGCCAGGGCCGCGTCGGCATGCGGCAAGGGCTGTTCACCGTCGAACGCGCCTGCCCCGCCTGCCACGGTGCCGGACAAGTCATCGCCGACCCGTGCGAGACCTGCCACGGTGCCGGCCGCGTCGAAAAGCAAAAGACCCTCAGCGTCAACGTGCCGCGCGGCGTCGATGACGGCACCCGCATCCGCGTCGCCGGCGACGGCGAGGCCGGCGCGCGCGGCGGCCCGACCGGCGATCTTTACATCTTTGTCCATCTAAAGGCGCACAAGCTGTTCAAACGCGAAGGCACCACGCTTTTCGCCGTCGCGCCGATCTCGATCACCGCGGCGGCGCTTGGCGGCGAGATCGAAGTCCCCGGCCTTGATCGCGAAGTCGCGGTGGTGCGGGTTCCGCACGGCACCGAAACGGGTGAACCTCACCGTGCAGGGGCAATGGAACGGTTTCTCCCAAGTCAGCGCGAGACAGCATGCTATTAGACCATGTGGTGTAC
>JANNJH010000168.1:0-3557 GCA_031405775.1 Sphingomonadales bacterium
GCGTCGCGGCGACGCAATCCTCGGTGGCGGCGGGGAAACGATGTTCGGGGGCGAGGCGGTAATCGATCGACAGCACCGTGATGTCGAGCGAGCGGGCGATTTCGGCACATAGCGATTCATAGATATCGAGATCGCCGATAACCCAGCCGCCGCCATGGTAATAGATCAGCACCGGTGCCGGCTTCGACAGCAGGTTGTTGCGATAAAGCCGTGCCGGAATGGCGTGGCCGTGCGGGGAGGGGATGGAGATGTCCTTGATCTCGGCGAGGTCGCCGCGCGGCCGCTCGGCGAACTGGGCCAGCGTTACCAGCATCTCGCGGGCCGCCGCCGTACCCATCTCGTGCATCGCCGGGCCAGGCTGGGCGGCCAGCTGGTCGAGGACGATCTGCACATCGCTACGGACGAAATTCATTGTTGTGGCTCCCGGGGATTTTTTTCCATCATAGCGTTGCGCACGGCGACGGCAACCGCCCCGGCCACGGCTGCGATGAATTGTCGGCGCGATTGCCTATCGCGCGCTGGCCCATCCGGCGACGTCGGTGGCCAGCCGGTTGGCGGCGCGGTTGAGCGCGGCGGCGACGGCGGCGGGGCGCTGGTCGCTGGCGGGTTCGACGGCCTCGAAGCGGCGCAGCAGCACGGTCGCTTGCGGGACGCGCGGGTTGGCGATCTGGGCATCATAGCGGACGCGGACGACCGGGTTGGCCGGATCGGACATATCGAGACCAAAGTCGCGCAGCGTACCGGACATGATGCGCGCCGGGGCGATGCTCGACTGGCGGATTTCGATCACCACCAGGCCAGCGGCGGCGAGCGTGTCGACGAGCAGCCGCTGGAACTGGCGATTGGGCTGTTCGGCCCAGGTCGCGCCGACAAGATAGGTGATTTCGGTGGCGGTGGTGGCGACCGGCAGGCGCAGCGTTTGCAAGGTCGCGGGGACGCCGGGCAGGTCGATGCCGATGGTGTCGGCGCGTTGCGATGGCCCCGCATAGGGCCGTGGGCTGGCGGTGGCGTGGAGCGTCAGCAGCGATGCCGGCGGCTTGGCATTGCCGCCGATTTGCACCAGCGGGCCGCAGGCGGTGAGCGCAAGACTGGCAAGCACAAGGCCTGTCGAAGCGATGAATCGCGGCTTCATTTCGCTTCTTTCGACTTGGCGGGGACATAATCGGGCAGGGCGCGGCCGCCGACCAGCGCCGCGACCGGGTCTTCATCGAGCTTGGCGGCGACGGCGCCAAGGTTGCCGGTCAGGTCGCGCAGGTCGCGCACCAGGCGATTGGCTTCGGGAAGTGTCTCGGTGGCCAGCGTATCGAGGCCGGGCCTGACGGCGTCGGTCAGCGCGTCGATGCGCTTGAGCGTCGCCTCGGCGGACTTGATGGCATTGCGCAGGTCGGTGACCAGCGGCTGGCCTTGGCTGTTCAACATGGCATCGGCATTGCCGGTCAGCGTGTCGATGCGCTTGAGCGTCGCCGTCGCCGCCCGCAGCGTGTTGCGCGCCTCGGTGATGGTCTGGGCGATTTCGGGGCCGCGATCGGCAAGCGCGCCGGACAGCTTGTCGGTGTTGCGCAGGATGCCGGCCATCGATTGCTGGTTGGCGGGGTTGAGCAATTCGGTCAATCGCTCGGTCAGCATGGAAACATTGTTGAGCAGTTTCGGCGCACTGGCGAGCAGCGCGCCAAAGCCGCCGACGCGCGACGGGATGAGCGGAACGCCATAGGGGCCGATTTCCGTTATCCTTTCGGCACCCTGCATCGCGCCGGTAAGCGAGATCTGGCTGACCCCGGTGAAGCCGATGCCTTCGACGGCGGCGGTGGTGCCCTTCAACACCGGGACGTCATTGGCGATCGAGATGCGGACCCGGACGAATTGCGGGGTTTCGGGCAGCAGCTTGATCTGTTCGATCTTGCCGACGGGAACGCCGTTGAAGGCGACCGGCGAGCCGACCGCGAGACCGGTGATCGCTTGCTTGAACAAGATGTCGAAATTCTGGTTATCGGAGTCGGAAAGGCGCGCCAGCCACAGCACGGCGACGAAAATCGCGATGGTGATCGCCACGACGACGGCGCCGACGATGGCATAGTTGCTGCGCGTTTCCATCAGGCGGGCTCCATGGTCTTGCCGGCGCTGGTATCGCCGATCGCGGCCCTGCCGCGGGGTCCGGCGAAATATTCATGCACCCAGGGATGATCGAAAGTCAGCAGTTCGGGAATCGTTCCCACGGCGAGCACTTTGCTGTCGGCAATCACCGCCACCCGGTCGCAGATGGCGTGCAGCGTGTCGAGGTCATGGGTGATGAGAAACACCGTCAGGCCGAGGGTCTGCTTCAGGACCTTGATGAGTTCGTCGAACGCCGCGGCCGAAATCGGATCGAGCCCGGAAGTCGGTTCATCGAGGAACAGCAGTTGCGGATCGAGCGACAGGGCGCGGGCCAGCCCGGCGCGTTTCTTCATGCCGCCCGACAGTTCGGACGGGTATTTCGGCCCGGCGTCGGCGGGCAGGCCGACCATGGCGACCTTGAAGCCGGCGAGTTCGTCCATCAGCGCCGGGGGCAGATCGAGAAATTCGCGCATCGGCACTTCGATGTTTTCGGCGACGGTCAGCGAGGAGAACAGCGCGCCTTCCTGGAACAATACGCCCCAGCGGCGGCGCAGATGCTTGGCGGCGGCGGCATCATGCGCCATCGCGTCCTCGCCAAAGATGCTGATGCTGCCGGCGCGCGGCGCTTGCAGGCCGATGATGGCGCGCATCAGCACCGATTTGCCGGTGCCCGAGCCGCCGACGACGCCGAGGATTTCGCCGCGCCGCACATCGAGATCGAGATCCTTGTGGACGGTCTGCTGGCCGAAGCCGGTTTCGAGGCCGCGGACGCGGATGACGACATCGGCGTCATCGGGGAGGATGGGCGACAGTCTGTCCATCAGTTAAAACCCAGCGCCGAGAAGAACACCGCGAAGAACGCATCGAGGACGATGACCACGAAGATCGATTCGACGACGGCGCTGGTGGTGCGCTGACCCACCGATTCGGCATTGCCGCGGACCTGCATGCCCTGAAAACACCCCATCATGGCGATGATGATGCCGAACACCGGCGCCTTGACCATGCCGATGACGAGATCGGACAGCGGCGTCACTTCCTGCAGCCGCCGGATGAAGGTGACCGGCGGGATGTCGAGCGAGACCCAGCAGAAGACGCCGCCGCCGATGATCGCCATGACCGTGCCGTAAAAGCCCAGCATGAGCAGCATCAGCGACATGGCGATGATGCGCGGCACGACGAGCACCTCGATCGGCGACATGCCGATGGTGGCGAGCGCATCGACTTCCTGGTTGAGCTTCATCGAGCCGATCTGTGCGGCAAAGGCCGAGGACGAGCGGCCGGCGACCATGATGGCGGTGAGCAGGATGCCGAGTTCGCGCGTCGTCGAACGGCCGATCAGGTTGACGACAAAGACTTCGGCACCGAAGGCGCGCAGCTGGACCGCGCCCTGCTGGGCAACGACGATGCCGACGAGGAACAGCAGCACCCCGACAATGCCGAGCGCATTGACGCCGATGACTTCG
>JANNJH010000169.1:0-2818 GCA_031405775.1 Sphingomonadales bacterium
GCGCGTCGGCGCGATGATCGGCGATGGCGGTTTTGTCGATTGCCAGTTCAACACCGTCGATGTGTTTGTCATCATGCCGGTCGATCGCATCACCAGCCGCTATGCCGGGCGGTTTGTCGGAGCCAATGACGCGCAATAGCGTTGTTCCGCTGCGCGGGCCGGTTCGGGTTCGACGCACGTGCAGCGGATTTTATTGCGGCGGCGGCGCCGGCTCGGGCGGCGAGTCGATCGCCTCGTTGATCCGCGCCGCGGTGTCGGCGACCGCGCCGGGGTCGATCTCGCCGGTGACGGCATCGTTGACAAGGCCCGATACCGCGTCGGCGGCGGCGCCGGCGTCGGGTCCGGCGAGGCCGTCGATGATGTCGCCAAAATCGGTTCGCGGCGGCGCCCGCCGCGCCAGCACGCCGTCCTGGGTCAGTGCCGCGGTCATGAAGCGTCGCCACAGCCGCGCCGGGACGCTGCCGCCGACGACGGCGCTACTCATCGTTGAATTGTCGTCATTCCCGACCCAGACGCCGACGACAAGGTCGCCGGCAAAGCCGATGAACAGCGCGTCGCGGTGGCTCTGGGTGGTGCCGGTCTTGCCATAGGTCGGGATCGGCAGCCGCGCCGCATTGCCGGTGCCGTTGCGCACCGCCGATTGCAGCAGTTCGAGCATCGGCGCCCGCGCCGGCCACGGCGTCAGCGCCTTGGCGGCGGATTTCACCACGGCGAGGACACCGGTTTCGGGTGGCCGGGCAAGGCCGGTGGCCAGCACTGGGCGGCTGCCGCGTGCCAGCGCCGCATAGGCCTGGGTCATCTCGATCAGGGTAATCGGCGAGGTGCCGAGCGCCATCGCCGGATATTCGCTGATCGGCGCGGTGACCCCCAGCTTGCGCGCCTGCGCGACGACGGCGGCGGTGCCGGTCTGCTGCGCCAGCCGGACGGCGACGACGTTCGATGACGCGGCAAAGGCGGTGGCAAGGCTGATGCGGCCGCGATACCGCCCATCGTCGTTTTTGGGCGCATAATCATCGATCTGGATCGGCGCGTCGTCGACGATGTCGCCGGGCCGCATCCCGGCATCGAGCGCCGCCAGATAGACGAACAGCTTGAACGACGATCCCGGCTGGCGCTGCGCCTGGGTGGCGCGGTTGAACGGCGTCGTGGCGTAATCGCTGCCGCCGACCATGGCGACGACGGTGCCGTCGCGGCGCATGGCGACCAGCGCCGCTTGCCCGACTCCCGACGATTTGTTGCCGGCGACCGCCTCGGCGACGGCGCGTTCGGCGGCGCGTTGCAGGCCGCGATCGAGCGTCGTGCGGACGATGACATCGCCATAGCCGGCGGGCAGCACGGCGCGCGCCTGTGGCAGCACCCAATCGGCGAAATAACTGCCGCTGGGCAGCGATTTGCGCCCCGGCGTATAGCGCGCCGGGCGGGCGCGGGCGGCTTCGGCCTTGGAAATCGCGCCGGTCTCGGTCATCGCCGCCAGCACGAGATTGGCGCGGGCCTGGGCGTCGGCGAGGTGGCGGCTCGGCGCCAACCGCGACGGCGCCTGCACCAGCGCCGCCAGCATCGCCGCTTCGCCAAGCGAAAGCTGCTCGGGCTCGGTGTCGAAATAGACCCGTGACGCGGCGCGGATGCCATAGGCGCCATCGCCGAAATACACCGACGAGAGGTAGCGCGACAGGATATCGTCCTTGCTCAGCCGGGCTTCGAGCCAGAAGGCGATGGTGACTTCCTGCAACTTGCGCTTGATGCTGCGGTCGGCGGACAGGAAGCTGGTCTTGGCGAGCTGCTGCGTCAGCGTCGACCCCCCTTGGGTGACACCACCGGCCTGGACGTTGCGGGTGAATGCCCGGGCGATGCCGCGCGGATCGATGCCCCAATGGCTGTGGAAACGCCGGTCCTCGATGGCGATCAGCGCGGCGGGGACATATTTTGGCAACCGCGCGATCTCGACCGGCGCTTCCTTATAGTCGCCGCGCCGGGCGATGGCGCGGCCGCCGCTGTCGGTCAGCACCAGCGACGGCTTTCGGGCAGGTTCGAGTGCCCGGCCGAGCGGCGCCGTCAGCACCAGCCAGATGAGCAGGGCGAGGACAAAGCCGGCAACGACGGCGATCGTCGGCGCGACATAGCGCTTGATCCGGCGCCAGCGGCTGGGTTCCGGCGCCAGCGTTTCACCGGCCTCGGCCATCTCGGTCATGCCCGCTCGCGGGTGGCGCTGAAGTGGATCTTGCTCTCGCGCTGGGTGACGTAATTCAATTCCCAATTGTCGCGCGCCATGAACACCGGGGCGCCGTCGCGGTCCTCGGCCATCGCCGCGCGGCTGTCCTCCATGAAACGCTTCAGCTCGGCGGGCTCCCCGCTGATCCAGCGCGCGGTTTCGTAAGGCGAAGGCTCGAACGACGCGGCGACGCGATATTCGGCCTCCAGCCGGCTGATCAGCACTTCGAGCTGCAACTGGCCGACGACGCCGACGATCCACTGGCTGCCGATCATCGGCTTGAACAATTGCGTCACGCCTTCCTCGGCCATGTCGGTCAGCGCGGTGCGCAACTGCTTCGACTTGGTCGGATCGCCCAAGCGCACGCGGCGCAGGATTTCGGGCGCGAAATTGGGGATGCCGGTGAAAGTGACATCGTCCTTTTCCACCAGCGAATCGCCGACCCGCAGCACGCCATGGTTGGGGATGCCGATGATGTCGCCCGGAAACGCCTCGTCGGCGATCTCGCGGTCAGCGGCGAAGAAAAAGATCGGCGAGTTGATGGCGATGGCCTTGCCGGTGGCGACCTGGCGCAACTTCATGCCGCGCCGGAACTTGCCGGACGCGATG
>JANNJH010000170.1:0-5203 GCA_031405775.1 Sphingomonadales bacterium
GGATGCTGGCCTGCGCCAGCATGACGGTTGGGGTAGGAACGCATGTCGCTCCAACAGGATTCCAGCAAGGCTCATCCTGCACTAGCGTTCCTGCAACCTTGGCATCAGTTCGACGAAATTGCAGGGGCGATGGCGGTTGTCGAACTGGTCCTTGAGGATGCCGTCCCAGCCGTCCTTGACCGCCCCGGTCGATCCCGGCAACGCGAACAGATAGGTGCCGCGCGCCACGCCGGCACAGGCGCGCGACTGGATGGTCGAGGTACCGATTGCTTGGAAGCTGAGCCAGCGGAACAGCTCGCCGAACCCTGGAATCTCCTTTTCCTGAACCTGCGCCAGGGCTTCGGGGGTGACATCGCGGCCGGTGACGCCGGTGCCGCCGGTCGAGATCACGCAATCGATCCGCGCGTCGTCGATCCATTGGTTGAAGGCGGCGACAAGGACGGCGACGTCATCCTTGACGATGGCGCGCGCGGCGAGGACGTGGCCGGCGGCGATGATCCGCTCGACCAGCGTATCGCCGGAGCGGTCGTCGGCAGCGGTGCGGCTGTCCGAAACGGTCAGGACCGCGATGCGGACGGGGATGAAGCTGCGGGTTTCGTCGATCGGCATGGCGGCAGGGTAGGGGATGCAAAGGCCGCTGTCATCCCGGCGCGAAGTCCGCGACGCGCCAGCCGTCAGACGCCGCTCCGTCAGACCCCGCTCCCGTCAGGCCCCGCTCCGTCAGGCCCCGGCGGAGACGGTCACGTCGTCATCATCCTGCAGGCGCAAATTGGGCGTGACCGGCAGGGTCGGGGTGATCGGAACGGCGCGCATTGGTTGCGGACCGCGCCTGACGCCGGGCTCGGCGTGCCGACCGGGGAATTTTGGCCACAGGCCGGCGGCGAGGGCGTCCATGCTCGCCGGCGTCACGCCGTCGCGAAGCTGGTACATCCAGTAATTCCGCAGCACCACTTCGACATAGTGGCGGGTTTCCTTGAACGGGATCGATTCGATGAACAGCAACGGGTCGCCGCGATCGTCGAGGCTGGAATTCCAGCGCTGCACCGAACCTGGCCCGGCATTATAGGCCGCGACGACCTTGGGCAGCAGGCCCTGCGTGTGGCTCATGTCGCGCAGCGCTTCGAGATAGGTCTGGCCGACTTCGATGTTGAACGCCGGATCGGACAGTTCGCCGATCACGGCGACGGCGCCATCGGCGAGCGCCGCCGTGCGGATTTCCTCGGCGACCTGGCGTCCGGTGGCGGGCATCAACTGCATGATGCCCTTGGCACCGGCACGCGACGTCGCGGTCGTGATGAACGAGGATTCCTGCAGGGCATGGGCAAAGACCAGCCCGCGATCGACCCGCCAGCCGCGCGCCGGCACCCAGTCCGGCGCCGGATAGCGTGCCGATAGCGGCGCCTCGATGCCGACCGGCGGGCGAACCGCGAGCTGATATTGGGTGGCGGGCAGCCCGAGCCGCGCGGCGAGACGCAGCAACGCCGGATATCCCGATTCGGGCGCAGTCTGGGCGAGGTAGCGGAGTTCGCGGTCGCCAAGCCCGACCTGGCCGATCTCGATCAGCGCGGCGGCGCGCTTGGCGCCAGGGATGGTCTTGAGATGGTTCCAATCGGCGGTGATGAAATCGGGTTCGGCCCAGTTCTGCACCGGGGCGAGGCCGAGGCTGCGGCGCGCCAGCAGGCCGTAAAAGCCGTTGGGCAGCTTGGTGGCGGCTTCGAGGCGTTCGGCGACGCGGTCGAAATGGCCGGCCGCCAGATGCGCGCGGCTCGCCCAATAGGCGGCGGCGGCGGCGGTGTCGTTGGTTGGCGACTTAGCCGCGACACTGTCGAACGCCTTGGCGGCATTGTCGTATTGGCCCGAGCGGAAGGCCGCGAGACCGGCGGTCCAGGCCCCCAGCGCCGGCCATTGGCCGTTGCCATAGGCCGATTCCCTTGCCGCTTCGAGCCCGAGGCGAAGCGCGGCGGCGTTGTCGTTGCGGCCATAAAAGCTCCAGGCGATGCGCTGCGCCCATTGGCTGCGCGTTGCCGGTGACATGGCGGCGGCATCGGCCTGCCAGCGGGCTTCGGCCTCGGCGTTGCGGTCGGCGGAGAGCAGCGCCTTGATGGCGTCGCCGGCGGCGGCTTCGGTGGCGCTGAGCTCCGGGCCAGGAACCGGCGGGCTTGGCTTGCGGAACGGCCGCACCACCGGCAGCACCGGCAGCGGCGCTTCATCGCCGCCGGGAAGCTTGGCCGCGATCTGGGCGATGCGCTGCGCCTGCGGCAAGTCGCGATAGGCCGTCAGCCAAATGGCGAGTTCGGCGCGGCTGAGCTTGGTGCCGCGCGCGAGCATAAGCTGGGCGCGGGCGGATTCGGTCAGCAAGCCGCCGCCGATCGCGGCCAGCCCGTCTTCGGCGCGGGAATAACGCCCGGCTTCGATATCGCGGAAGATCAGCGCATAGGCGGCGCGGTCGGAAACCGACAATTGCGGCGGCACGGCGCGCTGGCGGGCGGTGATGCCGGGGCGCTCGGCGGTGACCGTCAGGATCGAATCGCCGGGTGGGTTGTCGGCAGGGGCTTGCGCGGCGAGCAGCGGCGCGCTGCAAAGCAGCACAACCACCAGCAGCGCGGCGACGTTGAGGCGACGGATCATCGTCAAGCCGCGATTCGCGCTGCAAAGGCCTGGAGGTCAGCCCAGGCGAGGCGCTTCAGTTCGGGCTGGGCAAGCAGGATGCGCGGGTGGAAGGTGGCAAGCAGCGGCGTGTCGCCAATGGCGAGCCACTTGCCGCGCATCGAAGCGATGCCCCGCGCCGAAGGCCTTTCAGGACGCGCTAAAGGCCCGTCAGGACGCGCCGAAGACCCTTCAGCACGCCCCGAAAGCGCCGCGGCGCGATCGCCGAAGGCCAGCACGAACCGCGGCGCGGCAAGCTCGAAAGCGCGGGCGCGGAACGGGGCGAAGGCGGCGAGTTCGTCATCCTTTGGTGGCCGGCCGGCGGGGGTAGCCCAGGGCAGCAGGTGCGCGCGGGCGCAACCGCTATCGTCGAGGCCGATGGCCGCGAGCATCCGCGCCATCAGGCGGGCGGTGGGCGATGCATCGGCTTCGGGCTGGTCGCTAAGGATGATGATGCCGCTGGCGATGTTGCCGGTCAGCAGTTGCGGAGCCGCTCCGGCGCGTCGCAACGGGTGTTCGAAGCCGGCAAGCGCCGCATCAAGGGCGGCGAGGTCGGCGGCGCCGGCGGCAATCGCGGCGGCGGGGCTGGCGACCGCGGCAGGCGCTGTGGCGGGCGATGCGGTCGATGCGGCGCTCGGCGATTTGGGGCGCGATACGGCGGCTCGCTCGATGGCGAATGGCGCCGGGACCGGGGCAGGCGCGGCGAGCCAGTTGCGCGGCGCTTCGTCGACAAGGACATCGGCACCGGCACCAACAAGCCAGGCCAGCGCATTGGCGGCTTGGGCGGCGGAGATTTGCGTTGATAGTTGTTGCACTTTGCCATGATGCTATGGCACCGGCACTGGTCAAGGCCTGTTTGCTTCCGTATCTGGTGAATCATGGCAAAGCCGCGACGCGCCGTGTGGCGTATCGGATGATGCGGCGTGCCGGCGGCAACGAAGCGAAGGCGATTGCATGACTGACCGTGAATCGATGCCCTATGACCTGGTGATCGTCGGAGGTGGCCCCGCCGGGCTTTCGGCGGCGATCCGGGCCAAGCAGATGGCGGCCGAAAAGGGCCTGGAGCTTTCGGTCTGCATCCTCGAAAAAGGTTCCGAGATTGGCGCGCATATCCTGTCGGGGGCGGTGATCGATCCGCGCGCGCTCGATGAACTGCTGCCGAACTGGCGCGATCTCGACAGCCCGATGACGGTGCCGGTGACCGAGAATCACCATTGGATACTGACGAAAACCAAATCCCACGAATTTCCGCACGGCCTGATGCCGCCATTCATGAACAACAAGGGCTGCTACACCGTCAGCCTGGGCAATCTGTGCCGCTGGCTGGCCGGGCAGGCCGAGGCGCTGGGTGTCGAGATCTTCCCCGGCTTTGCCGCGGCCGAAGTGCTGTGGAACGACGATGGCTCGGTCAAGGGCGTCGCCACCGGCGACATGGGGATCGCCCGCGACGGAACCCGCAAGGACAGCTGGCAGCCGGGGCTCGAACTCCATGCCAAATATACGTTTTTTGCCGAAGGCGTGCGTGGTCATTTGTCGAAGCAGTTGATTCGGCATTTCGCGCTCGACAAGGACAGCCAGCCGCAGATCTATGGCATCGGGTTGAAGGAACTCTGGGACATTCCGGCGCAAAATCATGTGCCGGGCAAGGTCATCCACACCCAGGGCTGGCCGCTGTCGGACGCCAATGGCGGCGGTTTCCTCTATCATCAGGCCAATGGCCAGGTCGCGCTCGGCTTTTCGGTGTGGCTCAACTATTCGAATCCGTATCTGTCGCCGTTCGATGAATTCCAGCGCTGGAAGACGCATCCGTCGATCAAGGCGATCCTGGAGGGCGGCCGCCGCGTCTCCTATGGCGCGCGCGCGATCAATGATGGCGGCTGGCAATCGGTGCCCAAGCTGACCTTCCCGGGCGGCGCGCTGATCGGTTGTTCGGCGGGTTTCGTCAACGTGCCGCGCATCAAGGGCAGCCACACGGCGATGAAGACCGGGATGATGGCGGCCGAAGCTGCGGTCGATGCGATCATCAGCCAGCGCGGCGGCGACGAGCTGGTTGCCTATGGCGAGGCGTACCGCAAAAGCTGGGTTTACGACGAGCTCAAGATGGTGCGCAACACGCTGCCGGCGGTCGAAAAGTTCGGCAATCTCATCGGCACGGGCCTCGCCGGGGTTATGATGTGGATGGAGTATCTGGGTTTCGAGATGCCATTCACGATGAAGAACCATCCCGATTACAAGTCGTTGAAGCGCAAGACCGATGTCAAGCCGATCGCCTATCCCAAGCCCGATGGGGTGTTCAGCTTCGACAAGCTGACCAGCGTCTTCCTGTCGAACACCAACCATGAGGAAGACCAGCCGATCCATCTGACGCTGAAGGACCCGACGATTCCGATCCGCGTCAACCTGCCGCTTTATGACGAGCCGGCGCAGCGTTATTGCCCGGCGGGGGTGTATGAAATCGTCGGGTTGGACACCGACGAGCCGCGTTTCCAGATCAACGCGCAGAACTGCGTCCATTGCAAGACCTGCGATATCAAGGATCCGGCGCAGAATATCACCT
>JANNJH010000171.1:0-1277 GCA_031405775.1 Sphingomonadales bacterium
CGGTGTAGACATTGCCGACTAGCGGGCTGTGCGCGTAGTCGGCCGGTAGCCCAAAGTCCCACGGGCCGATGCCCTCGCCCCAGTTGGTCGTGCCAAAAGCAAAACGCGCGCCGGCTTGATCGGCGTGGCGCTGTGCGACGAGGGCGACGACGTCTTCCTCGCGGCGCGGTCGGGCAAGGCGATCCGCTTTGCCGCCGATGACGTGCGCGAGTTCGTTTCCCGGACGTCGACGGGTGTTCGCGGCATGAGCCTGCCAAAGGGTGGCGAAGTCATCTCGATGGCGGTGCTCAAGCGCTTTGACGCGACCAGCGAGGAACGCGACGATTATCTCAAGGCCGCGGCCTGGAAGGGCGAAGGTCTGACGAAGATCCTGTCGGAAACGCGCCATCGCCAGTTCGCCGACGCCGAACAGTTCATCCTGACGGTGACCTCCAACGGTTATGGCAAAAGGTCTTCGGCGTTCGAATATCGGCGCACCGGGCGCGGCGGGCAGGGGATCGTCAACATCGACGCCTCGGCGCGCAATGGCCATGTCATGGCGTCGATGCCGGTGGGCGCCGATGACCAGTTGATGCTCGTCACCGACCAGGCCAAGCTGATCCGCATGGGCGTCGGCGATATCCGCATCATGGGGCGCGGCACGCAGGGCGTCACCTTGTTCAAGGTCGCCGACGACGAACATGTCGTGTCCGCGGCGCTGATCCCGGCGGAGGAGGGCGACGACACGCCGGAAACCGAAACCGCCGTCGAAGGTGACGCTAGCGAGGCTTGAAGGTCAGCAGCTCCGATGGCAGCGGCGGGAAGATCGTCTCGATGAAGGTCAGCAACAGGATGCCGGCATCGCCGCGTTCGATCATTGGGCTTCAATCATCTCGCGCGCGACGCCGATGAAGCCGCGAGGCCGTTCGCGCAGCTCGTCGCCGAGCCCGCCCGCCGCCATGACCGGCGAACAGCGCGCCGACCGGGTCCATGCGGTCATCCGTGCGGTTGTCGGGACGGTTCATGCCGCTCGCTGTCCCCCCCATGAACTTAGCGCTTCGCAACCGGATGTTTTCTATGTATGGGGCGAAACGCGCGGGGACTGCGCGGATATTTTACGGAGAATTCTCAAATGAAGATTGCTTTCACGTTGGCGGCTGTGGCCAGCCTCGGCCTGCTCGCTGCTTGCGGCCAGAAGGCTGCCGAAACCACCACCACGACCGAAACGACCGAAACCACTGCTCCTGCTGCTGATGCGATGACAACCACCGAAACGACGACCGAGACGACTGCTCCGG
>JANNJH010000172.1:0-2248 GCA_031405775.1 Sphingomonadales bacterium
AGATCGAGAAGGCGAAGGCGCGGCTCGCCGCGGGCGAGGACTTCGGGGCGGTCGCGAAGGACCTCACCGAGGAGCCCTACTCGGGCGAGAAGCGCGCCTACGAGTACGAGACGTCCTTCGAGCCCGGCCGGCTGTCGCTGATCATCACCGGCGACGAGGAAGGCCCGGCGACGTTCGGGACGGCGCCGATGCTCGAATGGATCGAAGCCCGGGGGCTGGTCCCCGACCTCTGCCTTGTCGGCGAACCGACGTCGGCGCACTTGCTCGGCGATACCATCAAGGTCGGCCGGCGCGGTTCGCTCAACGCCTGGATCAGCGTCAACGGCGCGCAGGGGCATGTCGCCTATCCACACCGCGCCGACAATCCGCTGACGCGGCTGGTGGCGATGCTGGCGGCGTTGAAGGCGCGGCATCTCGATGACGGCAGCGACTGGTTCGATGCGTCGAACCTCGAAGTCACCGACATCGGCACCGGCGGCTCTGGCGGCAACCCGGCGACCAACGTCATTCCGGCGCAGGCGCGTGCCCGGCTCAACATCCGCTTCAACGATTTGCACCACGGCGCCGAGCTTGAGGCCTGGGTCCGCGAGATCGTCGCCGCGCACGCGCCATCGGACGTCGTCGTCAAGATTTCGGGCGAGGCGTTCCTGACCGAACCGGGCGAATTTTCCGACATCATCGCCGCGGCGGTGCGCGAGGTCACCGGCCTCGAACCCGAATTGTCGACGAGCGGCGGCACCTCCGACGCGCGCTTCATCCGGCGACTGTGCCCGGTGGTCGAGTTCGGCCTGCCCGGCGGCTCGATGCACATGGCCGACGAAAGCATCGCCGTCGCCGAGCTGGCGGCGCTGACCGATATCTATGACGGCGTGCTGGCGCGGGTCTTTGGCGCCGACGCGGTGGCCTGACTAGACTAGACTCGATTTCACTCAGATTGAACCACGCCCCCTCTCCCGGTTGACGCGAAGGCGTCGCCTGCGGCTGCGGGAGAGGCGGGTTATCGATTCAACATAAGTGAATGCGACCCTATTGCGGTGCATGTTCCCCGTCGTCGAGCCTCCGGTCGAGCCATGCGTCGTCGATCGCCGCGCCATCCTGCGGCGCCGGATCGGGCGGCGGCGACTGGACATCGCCCGGCACCAGCGGCGCGCCATCGGGGCCAAGCTCGGTGCCTTGCGGCGCGTCGCCCTCGTTGATGCCATAGACCTGCTCGTCGGGTTCGACGATCATCTCGCCGGTGGCGATGTCGGTGACCAGCGGCGCCGGCGGCGTGCCCCCGACGGCGCGCGCCATATAGGCGGCAAAAGCCCGCGCCGGGGCGCGGCCGCCGGCAAGGCCGGGAACCGGGCGGGCATCGTCGCGGCCCATCCAGACGCCGGTCGTCAGCTCGTTGGTGAAGCCGAGGAACCAGCCGTCCTTGTTCGACGAGGTGGTGCCGGTCTTGCCCGCCAGCGGCCGGCCGATTTGCGCCGCGCGCCCGGTGCCGGTTTCGACCGCGGCCTTCATCAATTCGGTCATCTTGGCGGCGACGAACGGCGCGACGACGACACGCGGGCTGTCGGCTTCGCGTTCGTACAGGACACGCCCGGCGCCGGCGGTGATGCGGGTGATGGCATAGGGCCGCGCCTCGACGCCGCCATTGGCGACGGTGGCATAGGCCTGGGTCATTTCGAACAGCGTCACGTCCGACGCGCCCAATGCCATCGCCGGGCGGCGATCGATCGGCGTGGTGATGCCAAAGCGCCGCGCCATGTCGGCGACGGTGTCGAAGCCGACGCGCGCCGCCAGCTCGACGGCGACGGTGTTGATCGATTGGGCAAAGGCGTTGCGGACGCTGACCGGGCCGACGAAGCCGCCGCTGCTGTTCCTGGGGCTCCAGCCGTCGATGCTGACGGGCCTGTCCTCGACGATGTCGTCGGGGGTGATGCCGTCCTCGATGGCGGCGGCATAGACGAAGAATTTAAACGCCGATCCCGGCTGGCGGCGCGCGGCGACGGCGCGGTTATAGTTGGATTTCACATAATCGCGGCCACCGACCATCGCCTTGACGGCGCCATCGCGGGCTCCCGAGAAATAGGTCCAACCAATCACCGTCTCCATTGCGGAGCGATCACCATCAGCGGTTTCGGTGATCACCATGCGGCGGTTTCGGCGATCACGATGGGTGAAATACGCAGTTAGCACGTGCTGATCGATCTCGAACCCGAGTTGGTGCTCGGACTGCACTTCGGCATGACCGGACGCCTGA
>JANNJH010000173.1:0-2444 GCA_031405775.1 Sphingomonadales bacterium
CCGACGTCGCCAACCAGCTGATCGACGACATTTTCGAACGTCATGGCCGCGAAGGCGAGTGCGATTTCGTCTGGGAGTTCGCCGGGCTGTTCCCGGTCAGCGTCGTCGCCGAAGTCATCGGTGTCGATGTCGAGCGCCGTGTCGACTTCAAGCACTGGGTCGACGACCTGCTGTCGGCCGGCAACCGCGCCGTCTATCCGCCCGAGCGGCTGGCGGTGATCGCGCAGAGCTCGAAAGACATCCGCGCCTATTTCGAGGACATCTACGAGCGCCGGCTGGCCAATCCGACCGACGACCTGATCAGCGGCTTTATCCTGGCCGAGGTCAATGGCGAGCGGCTGACCAAATCCGAAGTGCTCAACATGGCGATCCTGCTGCTGATCGGCGGTGTCGAGACGACGACCAATCTGCTCGGCAGCACCATCGCCCATCTCAAGGGTTATCCGGACGCCGAGGCCGCCGTGCGTGCCGACCCCGGCAAGCTGCCTGGGCTGATCGAGGAAATGCTGCGCTTCGACGGGCCGGTGCAGATGCTGTTCCGCCACACGTCGTGCGACACGGTGTTCAAGGGCGTCGCCATGCCCAAGGGGTCGCTGGTGTTGCCGCTGCTGGGCTCGGCGAACCATGACGAGCGCAAGTTCGAGGATTCGGAAGTTCTGGTCGTCGACCGCAACCCGAAGGAAATCATGTCGTTCGGGCAGGGGCCGCACTTCTGCCTCGGTTCCTATTTGTCGCGCATGGAGGCGTTGACGGCACTGCAGATCCTGTTCGAGCGCTTCGAGGTGCTGACTCCCGTCAGCGACGAGGTGAAGTGGATGGATTCCTATTTTGCCCGCGGTCCCAAGACCCTGCCGGTCAGGTTCAAGGCGCGATGAGCGGCGACGGTCCCGGCGTATATCACCGCGTCGGCTCGCTGCAGGCGCTGCGTGCCGGTACGCCGACCAAGGCGAGAATCGATGGCCAGGCGATCGCGGTGTTCATGCTGGGTGACGACGTCGTCGCCACCAATGGCAAGTGCCCGCATGCCGGCGGACCGCTGTACCAGGGCGAGATCGACGGCACGATTTTGACTTGCCCGTGGCACGGCTGGACGTATGACCTGCGCACTGGCGCCTGCGACGAGGACCCCAGCCTCAACCTCGAACGCTACAAGGTGCGCGTCGACGGCGACGACATCATGGTGTTGCTATGAGCCAGTCGGCGGCTCGCGATACGGCGACGACGCCGGACCTGCTCGACCGGCTGCGCGCCATCACCGGCGAAGGCGGCGTGCTGACCGGCGACGACGTCACCAGTCGCAACCCGGGCGTGTTCATGACCGAAATCGGCGCCGACGCCATCGTGCGGCCGCGCACCACCGAGGAAGTCTCGCGCATCCTGGCGCTGTGCGACGCCGCCGGCCAACCCGTCGTCGTCCATGGCGGCATGTCGGGCTGGGTTCGCGCCACCCAGACGCGGCCCGGCGAAATCGCTTTGTCACTCGAACGGATGAACGCCATCGAGGCGATCGACCCGCAGAACCGCACGGCGGTGGTGCAGGCGGGCGTCATCCTCGAAACCCTGCAGGACACGCTGGAGGCGCATGGCCTGAGTTTTCCGCTCGATCTTGGCGGGCGCGGCTCGTGCCAAATCGGCGGCAACGCCTCGACCAACGCCGGCGGCATGCGGGTGCTGCGCTATGGCATGATGCGCGAGCAGGTGCTGGGGCTGGAGGCGGTATTGGCCGACGGCCGCATCGTCTCGTCAATGAATCACATGATCAAGAACAACACCGGCTATGACCTCAAGCAGCTGTTCATCGGCAGCGAGGGGACGCTGGGCGTCATTACCCGGCTGGTGCTGCGGCTGCGCGAGCGCCCGACAAGCAGCAACACGGCGCTGGTGGCGGCGAACAGCTTCGACCAGATCGCCCGGCTGTTGCGCCACATGGACGGCGCGCTCGGCGGCCTGCTCAGCGCCTTCGAACTCGTCGACAACAGCTTCTACCGCGTCAATACCGCGGCCGGCCGCCACGGCGCACCGCTGCCGGCCGACAAACCATTCTACGCCATCATCGAGGTGCTCGGTTCCAACCAGGAACGCGACACCGCGCTGTTCGAGGAGGTGCTGGCCGGCGCCGCGGAGCTTGGCCTGTTCGACGACGCCGTTCTGGCGCGCTCCGACCGCGAGCGCCAGGCGATCTGGGAGATCCGCGAAGACCTCGCGCACATCGTCCGCGACTTCCAGCCGTTCTTTGCTTTCGACGTCAGCCTGCCGGTCGGCGACATGGCCGAATATATGCAGCGCGTGACCGCGGCACTGAAATCGGGCTTTCCTAAAGGCTCGATCGCCTTTCTGGGGCACGTCGGCGACGGCAATCTTCACGTCGCCATCGGGGCCGGCGGACCCGATGACCGCCACGGCGTCGAGGCGTGCGTCTATGAACCGCTGCGTGCCTATGGCGG
>JANNJH010000174.1:0-1137 GCA_031405775.1 Sphingomonadales bacterium
ACCTTTTCGTTCCGCAAACTGTTCTTTTGAACGGCGCGCAGCGCCGCCCGAAACTCGCAGGTCAGACTTCCTTGAGCATCGCGACGTTTACCTCAAGCATTTCGGGCATCGGCGCGAACTTCATGATGGTCGCATAGCGCGATGCCACGGTTATGCGCGTTGTCACCTGGCTGCCGGCAACCGTCGGCGTAATCGTCCATTCGTCCTCCGGCACCCATATCGGCAGATTGGCCTTTGCCGTCGTGATCACCTGTTCCGGAGTGGCAGTGCCGATCGCCAGCGATCGCGCGCCGTTGCGGGCGGTGTTGAGCATGGAATTATACGAATAATACAACACACCATACTGCATGACTCCCGTCAGCAGCAGCGTCAGCACCGGCAGCAGCAGCGCAAGTTCCACCGCTGCTGCGCCGCGACGATCGGAAACAAGCGCTGTGGCACGACGAATCGGCGTCCGCCACAGTCGCGCCCGACTCGCGTCAGGCTGCAGAATCGAATCGGTTTTGCCGGTGCGGAAAATTGCCATTTGCTCTCGATTCATTGCTCGTTAAGCGTTTTAGACATGTGCCCGTTTAACAAGTGTCAGCATTTTTTTCAAGGAAATTTATCGGCGCCAGGCGGTTCGGCCGTTATTGCTCTTAATAATTAATATATAGATTTTTCAATATATTATGACGCTTCCCTGAGGGTGTTGTTAACATCGCGATTCCAGCCGCTTGGTGAGAAACACAGTTAGCATTCATCAATAAGTCGTTTTTTTTGCTTGTTTCCTCGTAAACGTGGCGTTAAACGCTGTCTGGGGCTACCGCCATGGGGGGCAAAATTGTGCATCGCCACCCGCGCTTATCAGACGGTGATCCGGACCAGTCGGGCCTGAATGAGTCAGGTTCGACAAATGCAACTTCGGCCCTGTGCCGACAGACAAGGGACAGATAATCATGATGAAGCTTCTTCGTTCGATCAAATTGGACACCAGCGGCGCTTCGGCTGCTGAATATGCCCTCATCGTCGCCGTCATGGGCGGCCTGGTCGTTGCCGGCGCGCTTGCCTTTGGTACCAGCCTGTCGACCAGCATGAGCAGCAACGGCACCGCACTGACCACCGAAGCTGACGGTAGCTTCAAGGCTGCTCCGTAAG
>JANNJH010000175.1:0-4305 GCA_031405775.1 Sphingomonadales bacterium
GCGGGCGCGGCATGATCGGCATGATCGGTGTGCCCGGTATCGCGGGGCGCACGTTTCTCGCTACGGCTCACGCGGGCGCAAGCATCTTGATGATATCGCAGTCGTCATCGGAGCAAAGTTTCTGCTTCGTGGTGATGGACGGTAACGCCTTCGAGGTAAAACACTCGATTGAGAGCGAACTCATCGAAGAAATCGGTATCACTATCGGCGCGGTTCAGCAACGCGATTTCGTTCCTCTCATCGCTTCTGCAATTTGAGTTCTGATGCGCTCGGCGTCCTTCTGCGCATCCCGCAACCTGATCTCGATGTCGGCGAGGCGTGCCCAATATGCTTTCCACAAATCAGGCGAGACAATTAAAGCGAGGTCAATTGGTGCGTGTTTGCTCCAAGCGTCGAACTTTTCCAATACCGCTATTCGGTCGGGCAAGTTGGCAATGCCGCGGCTGGCCGGCGAACCGTGTGCCGTTCCGTCCATCCACGTTCGCCAATCCTGCCCGCCTTTCGACTGATTACAGGGTCCGCAGGCTGGGACGAGGTTACGGACACCGTGGAAGTATCCTGTCGGTCGCGACTCCATGACCAGCGGTCGAAAATGGTCCCAATCAGTTGTGCCAGACCCGCAGTAAACACAAGCGAGTGTTTCCGTCGTCATTCCAAGAACCTCAAGCATACTGGAATAATCGGCGTCTGTGGTTGGAGTTAGAGGAATTATTGCCTGAACAAAGGCATTGGTGACGGACGAAATCCGACTCGATATTGTCAGCGCCCTCCGCGTCTTCACTAAGCCCGCGCGCCCTCGATCATCCCGACCGAATTGTGCCGCAGCGCCTCCAGCACCGCCGCGACGATCGCCGGCGCATCGAGCCCGGCTTCGGCATATTGCTTCGCCGGGCTGTCGTGATCCTGGAAGATATCCGGCAACCGCAGCGTCCGCACCTTCAGCCCGGCATCGGTCAGGCCTTCGTCGCTGAGCCACGTCAACACATGCGCGCCAAAACCACCGGCTGCCCCCTCCTCGACCGTCACCAGCACTTCATGGCTGGCGGCGAGCTTGCGGATGAGATCGTGATCGAGCGGCTTGGCAAAGCGCATGTCGGCGACCGTCGTCGACAGGCCCTTGCTCTCCAGTTCCTCGGCTGCCGCCAACGCTTCAACGAGCCTTGTGCCGAGCGACAACAGGGCGACGGTCTTGCCTTGCTGGACGATGCGGCCCTTGCCGATCTCAAGCCGGGTGCGCTGCGCCGGAATGGCGACGCCGGTGCCTTCGCCGCGCGGATAACGCACCGCGATCGGGCCGGTGTCATGCAGCGCCATGGTGTGGACCATGTCGGACAGTTCGGCCTCGTCGGCGGCGGCCATCACCACCATGTTCGGCAGGCTGGCGAGATAAGTTATGTCGAACGCCCCGGCGTGGGTGCAGCCATCGGCGCCGACCAGCCCGGCGCGGTCGATGCCGAAACGCACCGGCAGGTTCTGGATGGCGACGTCGTGGACGACCTGGTCATAGGCGCGTTGCAGAAAGGTGCTGTAGATGGCGCAGAACGGCCGCATGCCCTGCGCCGCCAACCCTGCCGCAAACGTCACGGCGTGTTGTTCGGCGATGCCGACGTCGAAGCTGCGGTCCGGGAAAGCCTTTTCAAAGCGGTCGACGCCGGTGCCCGACGGCATCGCGGCGGTGATGGCGACGATGCTCGGATCGCGCCGCGCCTCGACGACGAGCGCGTCGCCAAAGACGTTCTGATAGCTTGGCGCGAGCGGCTTGGCCTTGGCCTGGGCGCCTGAGACGACATCGAACTTCTGCACACCATGATATTTGTCGTCGGCGGCTTCGGCAGGCGCATAGCCCTTGCCCTTTTGCGTCACGACATGGACGAGGATCGGGCCTTCGGCGGCATCGCGGACATTTTCGAGCACCGGCAAAAGATGTTCGAGGTTATGGCCGTCGATCGGGCCGACATAGTAGAAGCCGAGTTCCTCGAACAGCGTGCCGCCGCCCTGCGCCATGCCGCGGGCAAATTCATCGACTTGCCGCGCGGCCTTTTGCAGCGGCGGCGGCAGCGTCTTGTTGACCATCTGCTTCACCGCCTCGCGCAATCCAAGGAACGACCGCGACGACAGCAGCCGCGCCAGATAGGCCGAAAACGCCCCCACCGGCGGCGCGATCGACATGTCATTGTCGTTGAGGATGACGACCAGCCGATTGCCGGCCTCGCCGGCGTTGTTCATCGCTTCATAGGCCATGCCCGCCGACATGGCGCCGTCGCCGATGACGGCGATGGCCTTGCCGGGCTGGTTTTTCAGCTTGTTGGCGACAGCGAAACCGATCGCCGCCGAAATCGACGTCGACGAATGCGCCGCGCCGAACGGGTCATATTCGCTTTCGCTGCGCTTGGTGAAACCCGACAGCCCGCCGCCCTGCCGCAGCGTGCGGATGCGATCCCGCCGACCGGTGAGGATCTTGTGCGGATAGGCCTGGTGACCGACGTCCCAGATCAGCCGGTCGAGCGGTGTATCAAAGACATAGTGCAACGCAACGGTCAGCTCGATGACGCCCAGCCCGGCGCCGAGATGCCCGCCGGTGGTCGAAACGGCGTCGATCATCTCGGAGCGAAGTTCGTCCGCCAACTGGCGCAACTGGCCATGCGACAGCCGCTTCATGTCAGCCGGCACATTCACCGTATCGAGCAAGGGGGTCGAAGACGTTGTCAACTTGGGCCGCCAATTTGGTTGATTCTCGGTGCTGACGCTAGCGAATTGCGGCCGCTGTGTCGATGCGGCCCGTCGCTTCGATCAGCCGCACGCGGCACAGCGGCCACGCACCTCGACGACCGGTTTTTCGGGGCGAAAACCCGTCGCCAGCGCGGTTTCGCGGATGCGCGCCGAAAGCTGGTCGTCATCGACGTGTGTTGCACGACCGCAGTCGTCGCAAACCAGGAAGATGCAATCGTGCAGGCAGCCGGGATGGGCGTTGGCGAGATAGGCGTTGGCGCTTTCGACCCGCGTCGCGACATTGTTGGCAACGAACAGGTCGAGGATGCGATAGACGCTGTTCGCCGCGACGCGCCGGCCCTGCGCCGTGCTGACCGCTTCGGTGACGTCATAGGCGCTGGCGGGCTTGTCAAAGGCCGAAAGCGCGGCGAACACCGCGGCGCGCATCGCCGTCCATTGTTCGCCGGCATCGAGCAACGCGCGTTCGGCGGCGGCATTGAGCGCCGGCCCGGTGCGGACATCGTGATCATGATCGTGGAGCGAAGCCATTGTGCCAATATCGGCGCGATCACCGGTTGCCGCAAGGCTATCACCCAGCGCCGCAAGGCTGTCGCCCGTTGCCGCGCTTAGGCGCGGCAGGCGCGGCAGGCGCGGCAGGCGCGCAGGTTCCACAAATGCGCCGCGCCGAGCAAAGCGACGCCGGTGACCGAAAGCGCGATTTCACCGGCGGCGCCATGGCGGATCAACAGCGATGCCGCCATCAACGCGATGCCCAGCGCGCCGAGCACCGCCACCCCGATGCGGCCATGCACGGCGATGCCGCGCCACAAGGCGATCGCAGCGAGCGGCAAGGCCAGCATCAGGCCGATGAGATGGACGTCATGGCCGAGCCATGCGCCCGACACCGCGAACACCGTCAGCACCAGCGATCCGGCAAGGCAATGCACAAGGCAAAGCCCCGACAAGGTCATCGCCGATTTGTCGAGAAGGCTGCTGATGCGGGCGGGCATGGCTTCTAGATATAATATCTCATTGCTTATGGCAAGCGGCAAGCGGCGGCTGCTTATCGAGAAGGTTCGGCCGGGTATATTGCCTAGAGACCATCAGCGGCTCCGCGCTCAGCGAGCATTTCCCTCGCAACTGCGAACTTGCCATCGGGGTCGACCACAAATCGATGCGCTTGGAACGCCTGAAGCGAATTGTAACATTGGACCTGCTCTCGCCCGACCGCCACTGGTTTGCCCGCGCGGATTGCTTCGATCATTTGCGTCGTGAGGTCCGACGCCTTGGCAGTTTCAATCACCACTTTCATTTGAGCTGCTGTTATTTTCCCATTCATCACAGCCGCAAGGGCCACTCCTTGGCACTTGGCCATCTCTACGTCCCGGCTTTTCATAAGTTGGCCTAAAACTGCGGGACAGTACGCACACAACATGACGTCGGCAGATAGGGGTAAGTAAATTTGGATATATGGAACCCCCAAACCGAGGCCGCCCATCACACCTTTACGTTCCTCGTCGCTGTGCAGAACCACCGGGTGATCGCCCAGATAAAAGCTCGATCCTTCCGGTGCCGTCATTAGGAAAAACTCCTTCT
>JANNJH010000176.1:0-2558 GCA_031405775.1 Sphingomonadales bacterium
CCTTGAGCGCTTCGACGATGATGCGGAATTCATCGCGCAGCAGCGCCTGTATTTTCTCGGGGATTCCGCCCGGCCAGCGTTCGCGGGCCTTTTGCAGGGTCAGGATTTCGAGCCAGGCTTGCGGGCTGTGCCCGGCCGGAATCGGTTCGTGGGGATATTCATAGCGCAGCTCGTCGAGCGAAAAAGCGATGCGTTCGAGGATCCTGGTGCTTTGCGCCAGCGCTTCGGGAAAGCCCGTGAACAATCGCGCCATTTCGGCGGCGGCTTTGAGATGGCGCTCGGCATTGGCCTCCAGCCGCTTGCCGGCGGCGGCGATCGTGGTTTTTTCGGCGATGCAGGTCAGGATGTCGTGCAACCGGCGCTGCCGCGGCGTCGCATAAAGCGGCGCGTTGACCGCGATCAGCGGCACTTTGGCGGCGGCGGCAAGCGCGTCGAGAGCGAGCAGCCGGCGCCGGTCGCGGCCGCCGCGCGGCATGGCGGCGGCCAGCCACAGGCGGCCCGGCACCGCCGCCGCCAGTTCGGCCAGGCGCGGCACCGCGCCGGTCACCGGCGGCATCAGAATCAGCAACAGATCGTCCTGATGATCGAGCAGATCGGCGAAGTGCAGGATGCAGTCGCCCTTTTCGGCGCGGCGGTTGCCGGTGGTCAGCAACCGGCACAGCCGCCCCCAGCCGCGCCGAGTCGCCGGATAGGCGATGATGTCGGGGGTATCATCGGCAAACACCAGCCGCGCGCCGACCGCCAGCTTGAACCTCATCGGGCCTTGGTCCTCGACCGCCTGCCTTAGCGCCACATGGGCGCGAACCACCCCGGCAACGGTGTTGCGGTCGGCGATGCCGATGCCGGCATGGCCCAGCGCGATGGCGGTCGTCACCATGTCGGCGGGCGACGAGGCGCCGCGCAGGAACGAAAAATGCGTCGTCGCCGCCAGTTCGGCAAAGGCGATCATGCAAACAGGCCGTGGAGATACCAGCCGGGGCTGGGTTTTTCCGTGCCGTACAGCCCGTGGCGGAACAGCCAGAAACGCTGGCCGCCGGCATCCTCGACCCGGTAATAATCGCGCGTCAGCCCCTGGCCATCGGCGCGCCGCCACCATTGCGCCCCGATGCGTTCGGGGCCTTCGTGGCTGGTGACTTCGTGAAGCTTGCGCCGCCAGCGAAAACGCCGCGGCGGGCCATCGGGAACTTCGGCGATGACATCGATGACCTGTGGCGGATCGAACAGTTGGATGGGTCGCCACGGCGGTTCGCCGCACAGGAATGCCGGTTCGCCGCCGCACAAGAACGCCGGCTCGCCGCACAAGAACGGCGGTTCGCCGAGTGTTGTCGACGGCCAGGCGTCCGCTGCTTCGCCATCGGCGAACGGCAAGTCGAACGCCGCCTGTTCGGGGATATGGCTGTCGGCCGGCACCAGCCGCCGCACCCGGCCGCGCCCCAGCCGCGTCGCCAGCCGATCGACCAGCGCGCCGATCTCGCTGTCGGCAAGATCGCCGCCTTCAAGCCGCAATTGCTGCGCCGCCAGCGGTGCCACCACCGGCACCAGCAGCCGGATCAGGTCATAGCCGAACCCCGGATCGAGCGGATCGGCCAGCCCGCCGATACGCTCGCGCAAAAGCCGGATCAGCAGCTTGGGATCGCGCACCGGGCTAGCGGTCTCGACGCCCAGCCGCGCCACATGGCCATCGCTGCGGAACATCGCGACCTCGAAGCGCCGGCCGCCCTGTGCCCGCTCGGTCAACACCAGCCCGGCGCGCACCGCCAGCGCCTCGATGCGCGCCAGCGCCGCGTCGACATGGCTCAGCGGCGCGGCAAAGCGCTGCTCGATCTCGATCGGCGCGAGGCTGCGGCGCGGCGTGATATGGATGTCGACATCGCCCATCAACCGCCCCAGCAGCGTCGTCATGGCTTCGCCAAAACGCGCCGCCAGCGCCGGGCGGTGCTGGCGCGCGACATCGCCGATGGTCCTCAACCCGGCGCGGCGCAGCGCCAGATGCGTCGCCTCGGGCACCGCCAGCGCCGTCACCGGCAAGTCGTCGACATCGCCCAGCTGGTACCGCGCCAGCGCCAGCGCCGCATCGGGAGTCGCCGCCAGCGCCGGCCAGGCGGTCAATTGCAACCGCGCCAGCCGCTGCTGGATATCGTCGACCAGCCCGGCCTCGCCGCCATGGGCATGGGCGCAGCCGGTGATATCGAGCACCAGGCCTTGTGGCGGCACCGCCATCACCATCGGCGTATAGCGATCGCAGCCATCGGCCAGCCATTCGAGCAGCGCCAGGTCGGCGGCGGCATCATGCGGGATCGCCAGCAATTCGGGCAGCCGCGCGCGGGCGTCGGCAAGGCTCATTCCCGGCACCAGCCCTTCGGCCAGTGCGCGCGCATCGACCGCCGCCAATATGATGGCGCCGCGCTGCTTCGCGGTCAGCGCGAAGGCGGTATCAGCCAGCGCGGCGTTTTGGCGCCGCACCCGCTCGCTCGATAACAGCGGCAGGTGCAGCGCCAGGTATCGGCGCTGCAAAGATTCGGCGATCACGGTTCCACTCCATTCGGGCCTCGAACCCG
>JANNJH010000177.1:0-2696 GCA_031405775.1 Sphingomonadales bacterium
CGACATTGACCACCGGCGACTTGAGCAAGCCCGCTCCGGTCAGCTTGTCGGCAACCGCCTTGGCGAGGCTGATGTTGGTCAGACCCGAGGCCTGCAACGTCCCGATCAGCGGCATCACGATGGTGCCATCGGACTTGATCCGGGTGGTGATGCCGATTTCGGGCTGGCCGTAAACGATGATCTGGATCGTATCGTCGGGCCCAAGGACATAACCGCCGTCAGCCGCCTCCGCCAATGCGCCAACGCTGCCGACCAACAGAATCGCGGCTGCAAGCTGTTTCAGCGAGCCCATGGACATCAATAATCCCTCCCCATTTTGACGCGAAGCGACAACAGCACCGAGACGCTGTCATAACTGAAATCGACCGGCGTCGAGTTGCGGTCCTGGTACGCCATGAGCAACGACAGCGAATAAAGTTTCACCGGCGTGTAGCGCACGCTGCCATAGACGCGGGCGATCTTGTCCTCGATGCGCCGCAGGCGCTCATCGGGGCTTATGAAGCTGTTGAAATACTGCTTCTCGTCATACGTCAGGCCCGTACCGACGTTGATCGACGCGCCAAGCTGATAGTCGAGGTCGACCCCGACATTCGTCGAGACCTGATATTGCGCGCCGACATTGGCGCTCCCCGAGACATTGCGGCCGGCAGCGAACGTCGCGGCCAGGCGCGGACTGGGCCGATAGGAGATCGAGCCGTCATAGCCCAGCCCCGAGAAGGTGCTGCGATCGATCGCTCCGAGAATGACGCCCGGCGGGGCCGGCGGGGACGTGACGCCGACGACCGTCAGGATCGTCGTCGGCGTTGGCTGGGATTCGAAGTAGGACAATCCAAGCGTTACCGCGAGGCGCGAACCGATCGCACGCTCATAACCAAAACGCCCCGAGCTAATATCGACACCATCCTGCACAGTCGAGCCGTCAGCCACGAGCACGGCGCGATTCACATAGTCGACCTGGTTGAGGCTGCCGGAAAGCGAAAAACGCCCCAGATTGCCCAGCGCATAACTGATATTCGGGCTGAAAATAATGCTGTCGAGATCGAACTGCTGGCGCGCCGGATTGTTGTTGCGACTTTCCAGGCGGCGCACACTGCCGCCAAAACCGATGCCGACCGGCCCCTGACACTGCGCCGATGCGCCATATGTCAGCTTTTCCTGGACATTGGGAATGACCTCCGCAAGCTCGGAAAGCAGTATGAGCCGGCTGCTGAAATCGGCCGCCAGCGTGCCGGTGCAGCGCGTCCCGGCGCGCAGATTGAGGCCGCCGCCGAGGGTGTAGCGGTTCCGATCGAGCTGTTTGTTATGGATATAATAGTCACGGCCGACATCGCCGCCGATGAAAAGCTGTTGGCGCCCGATCGGAACCCCGATCGCCGCGGTTACCGATGGTGTGATGCGAAAATCGGCGCGGACGGCGCCCGGACGCGGCGTTACGCCGTCGCCGTTACGAATGATGTTCGAATCATAAAGCGTGCTCAGATGCGCTTCGAGCTTGTAGCCGCGGCCCTCGACCGGCGCGACACTGGTCAGCCCGCTGTTCTGGAACCCCGGATCGTCGCCGGCCGTGCTCGGGGCCGCAGAGCCGGGTGCCGCCGAAAGCGCCGCCACACTCGCAAAGGCTGCCAGTGCCGTCTTGTTAAAAACTATCCGCACTTTACCCCAGCCCTGTGATATTTGCTGCTGCTACACGTCCGATGATGTCACGGCAACCGTCGTTCAAACCACATCGCCACGCGTTCGGCAGAAACCCGCCCGACTGGCAATAGTTCGAAAAGCACCTGTCATTCAGTCAGGGGGTTGTATAAGCCGTGATAATGACATGTGCGCTACGAGAGTGGAAACTTCGATGATCTGGAAACGCTGGTCGCGGTCGGAACGCGCGGGTGCCGAAGCCGCCGCCGACCAAATGCTGTCCGACGACATTGCCGAAAATGCCGGGACAGCGACGATCGACCATTTCGCACCGGTCGCCGGGCCGACCGCATCGCGCGCGCCGGAATCGATCGACCGGAGCGGCTTCGAGGCGCGGCCGGCATTCCTCGAGACATTGTGGAACGAGCCGGAGCAAGCCGCTCGCAGCCAGCCGCTGCCGCGCTTTGCCGCATCGGCTTCGGACGACGTCGACAGCGACGCCGCCGATTCGGTCATGGCGCGGCGCAAGCTGGCGCTTCGCGACGTCCTCGGCGCCTCGCAGCCGGTCATCGGACGCGAAAGCTTTGCCGGTCGCCACGACGCCCTCGCCCAGCTCATCTCGAGCATCGAACAGCAGCGCGTCCATGTCGTCATCTATGGCGAACGCGGCATCGGCAAGACCAGCCTTGCCCATGTCTTCGCCGAAACCGCCCGCGAGGCACGCTACCTCGTGCTCTATGGAAGCTGCGGCACCGAGGCGCGGTTCGACGCGATGTTCCGGTCGTTCGCGGCGCGCATCCCGCGGCTTTACCACAAGTCGGTGCTGCCCAATTCCCCCGAAGCCGAGAGCGGCGACCATTTCGACGTCATGCTCGAGGAACGTTTCGGCCCGCGCGAACTCGCCGAGCTGTTCGCCGACGTTACCGGCACCCGCGTCATCATCATCCTCGACGAATATGATCGCGTCCTCGATCCCAACTTCCGCCGCGATGTCGCCGAGCTCATCAAGAACCTGTCCGACCGTGCCGCACGCGTCCAGCTGGTGTTGACCGGCGTCGCCCAGA
>JANNJH010000178.1:0-3333 GCA_031405775.1 Sphingomonadales bacterium
GGCGCGCCCGCCACCCCGCGCCCGCCGCAGGATTTCGCCCCGCCGCGCGGCGAAGCCCGGCTCAAATCGCGCTTCGGCGTCGCCACATTGGATGGCTTTGGCAACTTCACCCCGCCGGAAATCGCCGCCGCCGGCGCCCTCCTCGCCTATGTCGAGGCCACCGCCAAAGCCTCGGTGCCGCTGCTCTCGCCGCCACGCCCCGAGCTTGCCAACAGCACCATGGCCATCGACGCCGCCACCCGCGCCAGCCTCGAACTGACGCGCGGGGCAGGTGGCAGCCGCGCCGGCAGCCTTGAGGCCGCGATCGACCGCACCGTCACCGCCGGCGGCGGGCGGCAGCTTTCGGGCGACCTCGCCGCGCCCTTGACCGACGCCGCGCTTGTCGCCGCCCGCCTCGATTTCGTCGCCTGGTTCAGCGAAAACGCGCTCGTCCGCGTCCGCGTCCGCGAGGCGCTCGCCGCCATGCCCGATGTCGCGCGGGCGCTGGGCCGCCTCGCCATCGGCCGCTGGAGCCCACGCGATCTCGCCCAGATGCGCGACGGCCTGGCGCTGTCGCTGGCGCTCAAATCCGCGCTGTCCGCCCCCAGCCTGACCACGCCGTCGCTGCTCACCCAAACCCTCGCCCGCATCGCCCCGCACGGCGCCCTCGTCCGGTTGCTTCGCGAAGCCCTTGTCCCCGAACCCCCGCATGACGCCGTGTCCGGCGGCAGCATCGCGCCCGGTTACGACGCCGCCCTCGACGCGCTCAGGGAGACCGCCCGCGACGGCCGCACCGCCGTCATCGGGCTCGAAACCAGACTTCGCGGCGAAACCGGCGTCGCCGCGCTGAAAATCCGCCACAATGGCGTCCTTGGCTATCATATCGAGGTCGCCGCCAAATTCGCCGACCCGCTGATGCGCGCCGATTCCGGCCTCATCCACCGCCAGACGCTGGCCGGCGTCGTCCGCTTCGGCAGCACCGGCCTCGCCGCGCTCGCCGCCGGCATCGCCCAGGCCGGCGACCATGCGCTCGCCGCCGAAGCCGCGCATCTCGAAGAACTGCGCGGCCGCATCCTCGCCGACGCGCCGCTTGTCGCTGAAACCGCGCAGGCGCTCGCCCGGCTCGACGTATCCGCCGCGCTCGCCGATCTCGCCAGCACCGAAAACTGGGTCCGCCCCAAGGTCGACGCCACCACCGCCTTCCACATCGAATCCGGCCGCCATCCGGTCGTCGAAGCCGCCGTAAAGGCCAATCGCGGCCAGTTCGTCGCCAACGACTGCGACCTCTCCGCCGACGCGCGGCTGTGGCTCGTCACCGGCCCCAACATGGCCGGCAAATCGACCTTCCTGCGCCAGAACGCCCTTATCGCCGTGCTGGCGCAAGCCGGCAGCTTCGTCCCCGCCACATCGGCGCACATCGGCGTCGTCGACCGCCTGTTCAGCCGCGTCGGCGCCGCCGACGACCTGGCGCAGGGCCGCAGCACCTTCATGGTCGAAATGGTCGAAACCGCCGCGATCCTGTCGGGCGCCACGGCGCGCAGCCTGGTCATCCTCGACGAAGTCGGCCGCGGCACCAGCACCTATGACGGCCTCGCCATCGCCTGGGCGGTGCTCGAGGCGGTCCATGACGACCTGCAATGCCGCTGCCTGTTCGCCACCCATTACCACGAACTCGTCCAGCTAAAGGAGCGGCTGCGCAGCCTCCACACCGTTACCGTGCGCGTCCGCGAATGGAAGGGCGAGCTGGTCTTCCTGCACGAGGTGATCCCCGGCGCCGCCGACAAAAGCTATGGCCTCGCCGTGGCACGATTGGCCGGCGTCCCCACCCCCGTCCTCGCGCGGGCAAAAAGCGTCCTCGCCCGGCTGGAGGCCAACCGCGACAAGACCGGCGGGCTGGCGGCGGGACTCACCGACCTGCCGCTGTTCGGCGCCGCAGCACCCGAGCCCGCCGGCGACCCGCTGCGCGCGCGGCTGGCCGCCATCGACCCCGACGCCATCAGCCCGAGGGAAGCGCTGGATTTGCTGGCGGACTTGAAGGCGATGCTGGAGTAGGGGCACAGACTTCCCTCTCCCCTTGACGCGAAGGCGTCGCCTACGGCTGCGGGAGAGGGCGACTCGGCGCCCTTGCGCCGAGCGGGGTGAGGGGTAACCCCCGCAGCGAGTTGGACCACGCGGGGTGCACGTCTTTGTGTTATGATACGCCAAAGTCAGCTCATGGAGTCGTGTCATGATCCGGACGATCGCCTTGGCATTGGCCCTCGCATCCCTTGGCCAAGGCTGTGCAAGCGCCCAGCCCGCGCCAGCAGCAGCGCCAGCGCCAGCAGCAGCGCCAGCGCCAGCAGCAGCGCCAGCGCCAGCGCCAGCGCCAGCAGCAGCGCCAGCGCCAGCAGCAGCGCCAGCAGCAGCGCCAGCACCAGCACCAGCACCAGCAGCAGCGCCAGCACCGGCTGAATCGGGCACCGAGACAATGGCGGTGACGCTGGCCAACTTCTCGTTCACGCCATCGATGCTGCGTTTCCAGAACGGTCGGCATTACCTGCTGCGCCTCACCAATGCGGGCTCGGGCGGCCATAATTTCAAGGGCAAGGCGTTTTTCGCCGCCGTCCAGATCGACCCTGCCAGCCAGGCGCTGGTCGTCGACGGCAAGGTCGAGGTGCCCAAGGGCGAGACCGTCGAAATCGGCCTGACGCCGGTGAAGCCCGGCACCTACAAGATCAACTGCAGCCATTTCCTGCATTCAGGTTTCGGCATGAAAGCCAGCGCCGTCATCGAGTGACGGGCTGCGGCATCGTTAATGGCGTGTGTCGCGCGCATTTGTCGCTGCCGGACCGAAGTGCAGGATGTGCCCTGTCCTACAGGCCGGCGAATCTGCTATGGTCGGCGACGTTCGCCGCTCTTTGACTTCGCCGCTCGTCATCCGCGCCGCCGCGATCCTCGCGGGGGATCGCAAGAGCGTCACCGACTAACCTTAGTAACCTTCCAAAGCCTCTAGGGCGTGCGCCGACAACCCGCGAATCGCCGCGCGACTGCCCCGGCATGGACCCGCCGCAAGGCGCGACTCGCCCGGCGCATGTCCCGTCAGCGCCCGGCGAAGCGCCGTTCAGCCCCGCCGCAATCGCACCAGCGCGGCGTCGATGGCTTGCAGGAAACGCGAGCGGTCGACCTTGGAGAACGCGCCCGGCCCGCCCGGCACGACGTCGCCGCCGGCGCGCAAATCGGCCATGATGGACCGCGTCGCGATGGCCGCGCCGATCGAACTCGTTGTAAACGCCCGGCCATTGTGCGCCAGCACCGTCGCCCCGGCCTTTAGACAGCGATCGGCGAGCAAGATGTCGCCGGTCACCACCAGCGCCG
>JANNJH010000179.1:0-1597 GCA_031405775.1 Sphingomonadales bacterium
TGGCGTTGATGGTGGTGACGAGAAGCTGGGCGCCCTTGGGAGGCTCGGTCAGCGCGGCGAGGCAGGCGAGGCGCTCGGCGGCGACGCGCAGGCCGGGGGAGGCGCGATCATAGGGCAGGCAGTCCCAGGCCGGGAGGGTGAGGACCTGGATTTCCGGCGCGAAATAGCCGGCGGCGTCGGCGAGGGCGCGGGCGCTGCTGTCGTCGGCGGCGATGAAGACGGCGCGGCTGGTCGCGGCGCGGGCGGCGTCGGCCATCAGCCAGGGCAGGAAGCCGGCGGCGCAGCGGGCAAGCGTAAGCGGACTGGTGGCGGCGGCGAAACGCCGGAGATCGATCACTTGCTTTCCTCTCCCGTTCGGGGAGAGGCGACTCGCGCGCCAGCGACGGAGGTCGCATCCGCTCCAGCGCGGCGGGTGAGGGTGGACCTGCTCTCGCAGAAAAGCACACCCTCACCCGGGCCGCCGCAAGTGCGGCGTCTCTCGCCTCTCCCCTCAAGGGAGAGGGGTAGGAGGTCAGCGCATTGCGACGGAGACATAATCGAGCTTTTTCAAGGCATCCATCTCGGGGCCAACGAAAGCCGGCGGCACGGCGATGGTGCCAAAGGCCCAACCCATGACATCGACGTCCTGTTCATCCAGAATCGCTTCGAACCAGCGCAGCGATTCCTCGCCCCAGCCGGCGGCATAGCGATCGGCAAAGCCGCCGATCAACAGATCGGCTTCCTTGGTGCCGCGGTGCCAGGCGCGGAAACGCAGACGCCGCAGGCGATGGTCGTGGGAGATGGGGTCGTGGCTGATGTTTTCGTCCATCCGGCGAGCCTTAAACGGGAATTGGCCACGCGCCCGGTTGAAAGCGGGCGCGCGGCGCGTATGACTGTCCTAGCCATGCGGCCCGCCATCCTCAACCCGCTGTTCACGCAAACCGCCGCCTTGAAGGGCGTCGGCGCCGCATTGGTGCGGCAATTGGCCCGGCTCAAGCTAACGCGGGTGCTCGACCTGGTGTTGCATTTGCCGATCATGGCGATCGAGCGGGTGCAGGTTGATCGCATCGACGAATCGCTCGTCGGGCGGCCGATCGTCGTCGTGCTGACCATCGTGCGGCACGATTCGGGCGGGCCGCGCAGCCCGCTGCGGGTCCGCGCCGTCGATAGCGGCGGGCAATGGGTCGATCTGGTGTTTTTCGGACAATCCGGGGGGTTCGCGCGCGCCAAGCTGCCGGTGCAGGAAAGCCGGCGGATTTCCGGCAAGCTCGATCGCTATGGCCAGACGTTGCAGATTTCGCACCCCGATATCTCGCTGCCCGGCGAAGCGGCGGGGCCGATGCTGCGCGAGCCGGTCTATCCGTTGACCGAGGGCGTCACCAATCGCCGGATGGGGCAGTTGGCGGCGCTGGCGCTGGCACAGGCGCCGGACTTGCCCGAATGGATCGAGCCGAGCGTGCTCGAACGCCAGGGCTGGGCGGGGTGGAAGGCCAGCCTTATCGCGGCGCACGATCTGAACGGCGAGGGCAAGGCAAAAGATCGCCTGGCCTATGACGAACTGCTCGCCAACCAGTTGGCGTTGCTGCTGGTGCGGCGCGACACGCGGATGCGCAAGGGC
>JANNJH010000180.1:0-11698 GCA_031405775.1 Sphingomonadales bacterium
TACGCATACGAGGACTTCTTTGAGGGGTTCCGCCCAGCACAAGGCGTCGGCGGAACCGTGAGCTTCGAGCTTAAGCCCGGACCGCTTCGCCGGACCCGCGCCGCGCGTTTTTGTTCGGCCATGGCGGTATCGAAACCGGCACGATCGACTGCCCGGCCCTGCGCCCGCAACGCATCCTCGGTCAAATCATAAGGAAAACCAAAGGTATCGTAAAGTTTAAAGGCGACATCGCCGGGCAGCGTCACACCGGGCGCCAACCGCGCCGTCGCCTCGTCGAGCAGGCCAAGGCCGCGCTCAAGCGTCTGCCGGAACCGCGTTTCCTCAAGCTTCAGCGTCTCCTCGATCAGCGGCTGCGCCCGGACAAGCTCGGGATAGGCCGCGCCCATGACACCAACCAGCGCCGGCACCAGCCGGTGCAGCAAAGGCTCCGCCGCGCCGAGAAGATGGGCATGGCGCATCGCCCGCCGCATGATCCGGCGCAGCACATAGCCGCGCCCTTCATTGGCCGGCCGCACGCCATCGGCGCCAAGGAAACCGCTGGCGCGAAGTTGGTCGGCGATGATGCGATGCGACGCACGTTGCTCGGCGTTGCGCGCCGGCTGGGTGCGCTCCTCGCTGGCGGCGATCAGCGTCTTGAAAACATCGGTTTCGTAATTGTCGTGAACGCCCTGGAGCACCGCCGAGATGCGCTCAAGCCCCATGCCGGTGTCGATCGAAGGGCGCGGCAGATCGAGGCGCGTTGCCGCGTCAACCTGCTCATATTGCATGAAAACCAGGTTCCAGATCTCGACAAAGCGATCGCCGTCCTCGTCGGGGCTGCCGGGCGGGCCACCGGGGATATGGTCGCCATGATCGTAGAAAATCTCGGAACATGGCCCGCATGGCCCGGTGTCGCCCATCGACCAGAAATTGTCGCTGGTGGCGATACGGATGATGCGGCTGTCGGGGAGCCCGGCGACCTTGCGCCAGATCGCGGCGGCGTCGTCGTCGCTGTGGTAGACGGTGACGGTTAGGCGATCGGGCGCCAGCCCCCATTCCTTGGTCAACAGGCTCCAGGCGTGTTCGATCGCATCGGCCTTGAAATAGTCGCCAAAGGAGAAATTTCCCAGCATTTCAAAGAACGTGTGATGGCGCGCGGTGTAACCAACATTGTCGAGATCATTGTGCTTGCCGCCAGCGCGAACGCATTTCTGCGACGATGCCGCGGTCGTGTAAGGCCGTGTCTCCAGGCCGGTGAAGACGTTCTTGAACGGCACCATCCCGGCGTTGACGAACATCAAGGTCGGATCATTGTGCGGCACCAGCGGCGCCGACGGCACGATGCGATGCCCGGCCTTGCCGAAATGATCGAGGAAGCTGCGGCGGATGTCGTTGGTCGAAGTCATTTGGCAGGACTTAGGCGACAGGACGGAGATGCTCAAGCGGCAGCGGCAATTCAGCCAGATTTGCCCGCGCCGAAACCAGCCAGACGGCCGCTGGCAAGCCGACAACGCCACCGGACACATAAGCGCCGAGCGCCGCAGCGAGTGCCACCCGGGCAGCAGGTTCGACATCGGGACCGGCATCGCGAATCATCCGGGCGGCGGGACCGATGCGCAAGTTAAAATGCACGGCCGACGCCACCGGGTCCTCGCCATCGCCGATCGTCATGGTGAAGGGCAGCGCGTGGAAGGCGATATCCTGCCACCCGGCTGTAACCAGGATGGCGTGAACCCGCTCGGGGTCGGCAAAGGCAAAGGGCCCGGGCGCGAGCGGATCGCAAGCTGGCGATGGTGGCAACAGGTCTGCCAGGACGCGCATCGGCAGCGTTGCCCACAAATTCTCGGATTCCTCCTGCCAGCAGGCGAAACACAGGCGCCCACCCGGTGCCGCGAGATCATGGAGGTTGGCGAAAGCCGCAATGGGGTCATCGAAGAACATGACGCCGAAGCGTGAGACCAGCAGGTCGAAGCCGGATTCCGTGTCGAAACTGGCTGCATCGGCATTGCGGAACTCTGCGTCGCTGAGAAGTTCAGCGGCGCGGGCGCGGGCGCGTTCAAGCAGCGGTTCAGAGATATCGAGGCCCAGTGCGCTGCCGTCGTCGCCGACCGCGCCGGCCAGCGCCAAGGTGGTTTCGCCGCTGCCACAGCCGATATCGAGGACGTCTTCGCCCGGTTGCGGCGCCGCCAGCGATAAAAGTGCGGCAGTCACCGGCGTCAGCACCGCGTCCATGCGTTCCTGCATCCGCGCCCAGTTCTGTCCGGCCGGGCCGTTCCAATAATCGATCTGGTCGGCGTTGCTCATGCGAAGGACTTTCAGGGCAGTTTCTGGAACAACCGCGTTATACGGCGCACCATCGGCGTGAACAGCTTTGCCTGGCCACGCAGTTCGGCGGCAAAGCGGATGGCTTCGGAAAGGGTCGGATAAGCATAGGTCTGATTGGCGAGATCGGACAGGCGGAGCTTGCCGCTGACCGCGAAGCTCGCCAGCGCCAGAAGTTCGCCGGCATGGTCGCCAACGATGGTGACACCGACAACGCGGTTGCCGACGGCCATTATCTTGACGAAGCCACGCATGTCGCCATCCGTCACCGAACGGTCGTTGTGGTCGAAATCATGACGATAGACCGCGACCTTGGGATGGGCTTCGCGTGCCCTGGCCTCGGTCAATCCAACTTGCGCCAGTTCGGGATCGGTGAAGATCGCCGCCGGCAACGCCGTATAGTCGGTGCGTTTGCGGAACGGGAACAGCGCGTTCTGGATGACGGTACGCGCATCCTGATCGGCAGCGTGCGTCAGGCGCGGGCCATCGCGACAATCACCGATCGCGAAGATGCGCGGGTTGGACGTCCGCAGATATTTGTCGACGACGATGCCGCGCTTGGTTGTGTCAACTCCGGCGAGATCGAGACCAAAGCCGCTCGTGCGCGCTTCGCGGCCGGCGGCAACCAGCAAGTGGCTCCCGGCGATCGTCGTGCCATCGGCAAGTGTCAGCGACATCGCGCCCGACCCACCTGTCGCGCCGGTGATCGAAACGTTTTCATTGAGAATGACCCCATCCGCGACAAGTTGCGCGCGAACGACAGCGACGGCCTCAGGATCGTCATTCGGGAGGATCGCGGCGATGTCGACAAGCGTCACCCGCACACCGAGCCGCGCGAACGCCTGCGACAGTTCGCAGCCAATGACGCCGCCGCCGATAACTATCAGGTGTTCAGGCGCCTCGACCAGGTCAAAAATATCCTCGTTCGTGCGGTAGGGCAGGCCGGCGAGGCCGGGAATTGACGGGATCGCGGGGCGGGAACCTGTGGCGACCACGAACCGCCGTGCCGTCACTTCACGATCACCGATTCTCAAAATGTCCCGGCCAGCGAAGCTGGCATGACCAAAAACCACTTCGACACCAAAGCCACGGAAGCGTTCTGGCGAATCATGCGGCTCGATCGTCGAGATGGCGGCCTGGACGCCATTTCGAGCAAAAGACCATCCGCCGGCACTGTCAGCAAGCGCGCCACGGTTTGCGCTTGCGTGGGCGCGCGCCGCCGCCGCGATTACAGCCTTCGACGGGACGCAGCCGGTATATAGGCATTCGCCGCCTAACCGGTGCCGCTCGACAAGCAAGGTGCGGACGCCGAGTTGGGCGGCGCCGCCGGCGGTTACGAGGCCAGCGGCACCGCCGCCAATTACGACGAGATCATAATGGGATTTTGACATGAAAGACAGTTCGAACCCGAACGTCGGCCTTGGTCAATGGCCGGCGGTCGACAATTGCGCGAATCCGCACGATCTTGCGCAAGACAGGGCGTTCAACGGGCTTTTTTGCCCATGCAATCGACCTCGAAGCCACCCGGACGATACGGCCTGCCGCGCCAAAGCGCGGCAGGCCGTATCCAATCGAGCCTAGGCTTCGGCCTCGGCGTCGTCCGCATCGGGACCGGCCATCAGCGCATCGGAGATGCCAGCGGAATTGTCGCGAATCATCTTTTCGATCTTCACCGCCATTTCCGGATGTTCCTTGAGGTACTTCTTGGCGTTTTCACGCCCTTGGCCAATGCGGATCGAATCATGACTGTACCAGGCGCCCGATTTTTCGACGACACCGGCCTTGACGCCAAGATCGAGAATCTCGCCGAGCTTGGAGATGCCTTCGCCGTACATGATGTCAAATTCGACCTGCTTGAACGGCGGCGCCACCTTGTTCTTGACGACCTTGACGCGCGTCGTGTTGCCCACGACTTCGTCCCGATCCTTGATCTGGCCGGTGCGACGAATGTCGAGACGCACCGAGGCATAAAATTTCAGCGCATTGCCGCCGGTGGTGGTTTCCGGATTGCCGTACATGACGCCGATCTTCATGCGGAGCTGATTGATGAAGATGACCATGCAGCGCGAGCGGCTGATCGATCCCGTCAGCTTGCGGAGCGACTGGCTCATCAATCGCGCCTGCAGGCCGACATGGCTGTCGCCCATCTCGCCTTCGATTTCGGCACGCGGCACCAGGGCCGCCACCGAATCGATAACCAGCACGTCGATGGCGTTGGATCGCACCAGCGTATCGACGATCTCGAGCGCCTGTTCGCCGGTATCGGGTTGCGAAACGATCAGTTCATCGATGTTGACGCCAAGCTTCTTGGCATAGGCCGGATCGAGCGCGTGTTCAGCGTCGACGAAAGCCGCGGTGCCACCGCCCTTCTGGGCTTCGGCGATGGCGTGCAAGGCCAGCGTCGTCTTCCCCGAGCTTTCGGGACCGTAGATCTCGATAACACGGCCACGTGGCAAGCCGCCGATGCCAAGCGCGATGTCGAGCCCCAGCGAGCCCGACGAAATCGCCTCGACTTCCATGTGCTCGCGTGAGCCCAGCTTCATCACCGAACCCTTGCCGAAGGCCCGGTCGATCTGGGCCAACGCCGCTTCAAGCGCCTTTTGTCTGTCCATGCCGCCGTCCACCACCTTCAATGCCGCTGCCATGATTGTCGCCCTTTCCTAGACGTATGCCGCATCACGTCAATGCAGCATTCGTATCGCGTTTGTTCCACAAGAACAAGAGAAGAACGAAAATTTTCCTAATATCATAATTATACAATTGAATCAGGTCGTTGCCGGCAGCCTTTCGGCATTCGCAGCGGCGACGGCGACAGCCAGGTCGACAAGCGCGAACGGCTTTGAAAGGAAGCGCACGCCCTGCGCGTCGGCGGCACGGTGCAAAGGCGCTTCCGCGAATCCCGACATCAGCACCACGCCGAGGCCCGGGCGCATGCGCAACGCCCGCGATGCCAGCTCGACGCCGTCGATTCCGGGCATCATGATATCGGAAATCAGCACGTCGAACTCCGCGCCACTATCGAGTATCTCCAGCGCGATCATGGCGTCGGCGGCAACCGTGATCATCGGGCCATACCGCTTGAGGCCACGCTCGAAAATGACGCGGATGGCGGCATCGTCTTCGACCAGCAGCAACCGCAGACCAGCGAGGCTTTCGGGGAGCGGTGGCTTGGGCAAAGCAACCGGCACCGACGCATCGACACCGACCGCGCGCGGCACCGCCGGCAGATAAATGCTGAACAAGGTCCCACGATCGCCAGGCGATGGCGTGGCAAAAATATAGCCGCCGCTCTGCTTGACGATGCCATAAACCGTCGACAACCCCAGCCCGGTTCCCTGCCCCATCGGCTTGGTCGTGAAAAAAGGTTCGAAAATCTTGCCGGCGATGGCCGCTGGAATGCCGCTTCCGGTGTCGGCGACGTCGATGGCGACATGATCGGCGCGCGGCATGATCCGATGGCCTTGCGCGGCCACCTCCGCGGCCGGCAGGTCGCGCAGCGTTATCGTCAAGGTGCCGGCGCCCGCCATCGCGTCACGCGCATTGACGGCAAGGTTGACGATGACCTGCTCGATCTGGCCCGGATCGGCGCGCACCGCCGCACGCAACGGGCCACCATGTATTTGCAGATCGACCGCCTTGCCGAGAAGTTGCGCCAGCAACGGCCGCAGCGCGCCGACCAACGGCACCAGATCGAGCACTTGCTGGCGCTGCGGTTGTTGCCGGGCAAAGGCCAGCAATTGTTCGACGAGCGCCGCGGCGCGCAGACCGTTGCGCCGGATTTGGTCGAGATCGTCATGATCGCTGTCGCCGACCGGATGGCGATCGAGCAACTGGTCGGTCAACGCCAGCACGGCGGTCAGGATGTTGTTGAAATCATGTGCGACGCCGCCGGCAAGCTGGCCGACGGCCTGCATCCGCGTCGCCGCCGCGACTTGCGCTTCGAGCCGCAACTGCTCGCGAATATCGCGCATCGCCAGCAGCGCCGCGATTCCAAGACCGGGCGGCACCGGAATGATGCTGATGATCTGTTTTTCTTCCGGCCGATCTTGCAGGGCAACGCGCACTTCGATGGGGCCGCCGCCACCGATCGCTGCAACGACCGCTTCGGCGAGCTGAGCGGCGTCTTCGGGCACGACCAGCGATTCCGGGCGCGACCCGGGCCGATAGCCGGCGCCGACCGTGGCCTGCAGCGCATCATTGCCGATGACGATCTGTCCCGATCGCGAGATCAGCGCCATCGCCATCGGCAAGCCCATCATCAATTGGCCGATCCACGGACTGGGCACGCCCTCGGCATAGGGCGCGGGCCAGCCGGTCGGGTGGGCATCCAAAGGCGCGGTGTCAGCCGTAGCGCTGCTCCGTCCAGGGGTCGCCTTCATTGTGATAGCCGCGAGTTTCCCAAAATCCCGGTCGATCTTCTGACAAAATCTCTATCCGGTTCAACCATTTGGCGGATTTCCACAGGTAATAGCCTGGGATGATCGCTCGCACCGGACCGCCATGTTCGCGCGAAATCGGTGCGCCGTCATGGCTGTGCGCGAGCAGGCAATCACCTTGTGCGAAATGATCGAGGCGAACGTTGGTGGCATAGCCATCATAGCCATGCAAAACCACAACGGCAGCAGTCGGCAAGGGTTGCACGACCGACAGCAGATGCGCCGTCGATACACCCCGCCAGCGATTGTCGTATCGCGACCATTGGGTGACGCAATGGATGTCGGACACATCGTCGAACGCCGGTTGTTCGAGCAGCGTGTCCCAGTTCCAGACGATGGGATTGGCGACGGCGCCATCGACGGTCAGCCGCCAATCCGCGCGCGGGACATCCGGCTGGATGCCAAGATCGAGCACCGGCCAGTTGGTGACCAGCCGCTGCCCCGGTGGCAAGCGATGGTCATGCGCCGCATCGGGTGCCCCGGTCAGCAGCCTGCCGGCGCGCGCCCATGCCTGTTTCACGGCGACCAGCTTGCCGCGAAGACCGTCTTCAATCTTGCTCTCGCTGCTCATTACCCGCGTTCCCGCATGATCCTTGCAGCGTCGCGCTTCCAGTCGCGCGCCTTTTCGGTCTCGCGTTTGTCGTGGAGCTTCTTGCCCTTGCCGATCGCCAGTTCGACCTTGGCGCGCCCCTTGTCGTTGAAATAGATCGACAGCGGCACCAGCGTCATCCCCTGCCGGGCCACGGCGCTGCCCATCTTGTCGATCTGGCGTTCGTGGAGCAGCAGCTTCCTTGGCCGCTTCGGCTCGTGGTTGAAGCGGTTGCCGTGGCTGAATTCGGGGATGTTGGCATTGACCAGCCAGATCTGCCCATCCTTCACCTCGGCATAGGCCTCGGCGATCGAACCTTCGCCCTGGCGCAACGCCTTGACCTCGGTGCCGGCCAGCGCGATGCCCGCCTCAAAGACATCCTCGATGAAAAATTCATAGCGGGCGCGCCGGTTCTCGGCGACGGTCTTCACCTTGATGCCGACATTTCCCTTGGGCCTAACCATTGGAAGTCGTTACCGGATTGTCGCCGCTCATGCCAGCCCGGCGTGGGCGAGTCCGGCATCGACGGCAGCCCGCGACGCCTCCGATGGCTGGCAGATCGGCAGCCGCACATTCGGCGTCATCCGCCCGAGCCGCGCCAGCGCATATTTGGTCGGCCCGGGGCTGGCATCGCTGAACAGCGCGGCGTGAAGCGGATAAAGCCGGTCGTTGATCGCCAGCGCCGTGCGGAAATCGCCGGCCAGCGTCGCCGCCTGGAATTGCGCGCACAATTTGGGTGCGACATTCGCCGTCACCGAGATCGCCCCGACGCCGCCCATGGCGTTGAACCCCAGCGCCATGTCGTCGTTGCCCGAAAGCTGGACGAAATCCGCCCCGCACGCCTCGCGCTGCGCCGACACCCGCGCCAGATTGCCGGTCGCATCCTTGACGCCGACGATCGTCGGCAGCCTGGCCAGCGCCGCCATCGTCTCGGTCGACATGTCGGCGACCGAGCGGCCGGGGATATTGTAGATGATGATCGGCAGCGGCGAGCTTTGCGCCAGCGCGGTAAAATGCGCGATCAGCCCGGCCTGCGACGGCTTGTTGTAATAGGGCACGACGATCAGCGCGGCATCGGCGCCGACGCTGGTCGCATGGCGCATATGGGCAATCGCCGTCGCCGTATCGTTCGAACCGCAGCCGGCGATGACGGGCACGCGCCCGGCGGCGACTTCGACCGTGCGCGTTATCACCGCATAATGTTCGGGGACGCTCAAGGTCGGCGATTCGCCGGTCGTTCCGCACGGCACCAGCCCCGACGAGCCTTCGGAAATCTGCCATTCGACAAAATCGGAAAACGCCGCGAGATCGAGCCCACCATCCTTGAACGGCGTTACCAGCGCCGGGATCGATCCCCGGAAAACCAAGCCATTCACAATCACTGTCCTCAAAAACGTCAGCCACGGGCGTTCGCCCAACCGGAACTTCAACCTGCGGGCCTTCACCCGGCCGACGCAACCGCCTATGTCTCGGCCAGTCGATTCAGTAGCGAGAGTGATATGGAGCGCGTGCACACATTGTCCAGCAAAGTCTTGCTGGTCGGCCTTGTCCTTGCTGCCCTGGGCAGCCCGGCAGCCGCGCAACTCAGCGAAGCGACACGCAGTTTCTACTCGGCCAGGCTCGCCGATAACGCCGCCGGACGCTACACTGTTTTCCCGGGATCGCCACTGGTTGGTGTCGCGCCGCTGCCATGGCTCGAAACAATCGTCACCTGGGATCGGCTGCGGCGCGATACCTACAAGGGCGCGTTTGCGGAATATGCGCTTTTCCTGCGCAACAACCCCGATTGGCCGCAAAGCCTTGCCATCCGCAGCCAGGCCGAAAAGCTGATCGACGAACGCGTCGCATCGCCCGACCGGATCGCCTATTTCAAGCAGTTCCCGCCGCTTTCGGCCCTCGCCAAGCTGCGACTGGCCGAAGCCCTGCTCTCGGTCGGCCGCGGCGCCGAAGCGCGCGGCGCGGCGCGTGATGCGTGGGACTCTGCTGGTCTCGACGAAACCGCCGAAACCCAATTGCTGGCGCTGTTCGAAAAAGACCTGACGCCCGGCGATCATTTGTCCCGCGCCGATAGGCTGTTGTGGTCGGGGCAAACCACTTCGGCCTTGCGGTTGCTGCCACGGCTCGACGTCGATCGCCGGACTTGGCTGCTCGCTCGCATCGCGCTGCGCCGCAATTCACCCGATGCTGTCAATCTGTTGGCGGGCGTGCCCGCGGGCTTGCGCGCTGATCCCGGCCTGCTTCTCGACCGCGCGCTGTGGATGCGCCGCGGCGGCGATCTTGCCGGCGCGCAGGCGCTGCTCGCCAACACCAGCGTGTCTCCGGGCAAGGCCCTCGACCCCGAACTGTGGCTGAAGACCCGGCTCGATTTTGCGCGCCAGGCCTGGCGCGCCGGCGATTTCGAGACCGCCTATCGCATCGCATCGCGCCACAACGCTTTTGCACTCGGGCGGTCGCCGGCGGAGCGCTCGCTGGCCGAGCGCCAGGCGTTTATCGACAGCGAGTTCTTCGCCGGCTGGTTGACACTGCGCAAGCTTGGCCGCGCGCCCCAGGCGGTTTTGCACTTCCAGAATTTCCGCGCGGCGTCGAAGACCCCGCTCAGCCAGACGCGCGGCGATTACTGGACGGGTCGCGCCGCCGAAGCCGCCGGACGCAGCGACGATGCCAAGGCAGGCTATGAAGCCGCCGCCGCGCATTTCGACTATTTCTACGGGCAGCTCGCCACCGAACGACTCGGGCGGCCGCTCGCCATCAAGCGCGTGCCCACGCCGGTGATTTCCGCCGACACGGCGAGCAGCTTCCGCGCCGATCCGCTGGTTCGCGCCAGCTTCGCGCTTGGTGACCTTGGTGACCGCCAGCGCCAGTCGATCTTCCTCAGGGCGCTCGCCGATCGTGCCGTTACGCTGACCGATCAGGCGCTGGTTGCCGGACTGGCAAAACCGCTGGGTCGTCCCGACCTCGGCGTCTTTGCCGGCAAGGCGGCGCGCGGCGGCGGCGACCTGGCGTTGTTCGACACCGCCTTCCCGATGCTGGAACTGCCCGAAAGTTTCAATGCGAACTGGACGATGATCCATGCCATTGCCCGGCAGGAAAGCCAGTTCGATCGCAGCGCCGTCTCATCGGCCAACGCCCAGGGGTTGATGCAATTGCTGCCCAGCACCGCCGCGGAACAGGCCGCCAAGCTCGGCCTGCCGGCGTCGACATCGCGGCTGACCAGCGATCCCATCTACAATGTGACGCTGGGGTCGGCCTATTTCAGCCGGTTGCGCGACAATTTCGCCGGCAGCCATGTGCTGGCGGTGGCGGGTTACAACGCCGGCCCGGGCAATGTCAGGAAGTTCCTCGCCGTCAATGGCGACCCGCGTCAAGGGATCGACATGATCGACTGGATCGAGGCGATTCCGCTTTCGGAAACAAGGAATTATGTCCAGCGCGTGCTCGAAAACGCCGTTATCTACGACATGCTGCACCCGCAGACCGCCGTCATGCCAACGACGAACCGGCTTAGCGCCTATCTCGGCAAGCGCACGCCGGGGTAAGCATTTACAGGTCGAGCTTTACGCCCAGAGCCTTTTCCGCAACGGCGCGCAACTCCGGATCGGCAGGTGGGTAGTTCAGGTTCACGCCTTCACTCAATATGGCAATAGTTGATTCCAACCCCTTGATACGCATCAATTTCTTGTCATTCGCTGCAATGATCGTCCAGGGTGCCTTCGGCGTCGATGTCGCCTCGAACATATCCTCATAAGCCGCGAGATATTCGCTCCGCATCGAGCGGTTGTGATAATCCTCGAGCCCGGTCTTCCAGCGCTTCCACGGCGTCTCGATCCGCTCCTTGAGCCGCTTGTCCTGTTCCTTCTGCGTGACATGGAGGAACAGTTTCACGATCCGCGTTCCGTCGGCCAGATGCAGCGCCTCGAAGTCGTTGATCTCGTCATAGGCGCGTCGCCAATCGGCCTCAGGTGTCAATTTATCAACGCGTTCGACAAGAACCCTGCCGTACCAGGTGCGGTCGAACACGGCGATTTCGCGCTTGCCCGGCGTCCGTTGCCAGAAGCGCCAGAGATAGTGATGCTCGGCTTCCTGCTTCGTCGGCGCTGCGATCGACCAGACCTTGGTAAAGCGCGGATCGAGCGAGCCAACGAGCCGCGTGATCAACCCGCCCTTGCCGCTCGCATCCCAGCCTTCGATGGCGATGATCGCCTTAAGGCCCTGGTTGATATAGGCCGACTGGATCAGATCCATCTGATGCTGCAGCTCGAGAAGCCGTTTTTCATAGATGTCGCTATCGAGATCCTCGTCGCGCTCGAAATCCGCCAGTTTTATCTTCGTCATATAATCGTCATATAGCATCCCTCTCCCGCCGGCGGGAGAG
>JANNJH010000181.1:0-2549 GCA_031405775.1 Sphingomonadales bacterium
GCGCGCCAGTCACCGAGCACGAGGTAGATGACGAGGATCACCAGCAGCGCCGTGCCGACCAGCGTATATTGTGCATCGGTCACCGAATGGCGCACCGATTCGGACTGGTCGACGATGGGCATGATCGAGACCGACGGCGGCACCGTTTCGCGGATCGACGACAGTATCGCCGTGACGTCATCGACGAGCTTCACAACGTTGGCGCCCGGCTGGCGGGCGATCGCGACCGTCAACGACGGTTCGCCGTTGAACTTGGCGCCGCCGCGCAATTGCTCGTAACTGTCGATGACCTTCGCCACATCGCCAAGCCGCACCGGCAGGCCGTTTCGCGTTGCCACGATGATGGCGGCGAAATCATCGGGTTTTTCAAGGTTGCCGGTGGCGTCGAGGATATAATTACGATCGCCGCCGGTAATCGCGCCGACAGCGACATTGCTGTTGGCGGCGGCAACGGCCTCGCGGATGTCAGCGGGGGTCAGGTTACGCGCCGAAAGCAATGCCGGATCGAACTGGATGCGGATGGCGAAACGCCTGCTGCCAAAGGTCTGCACCTCGCCAACACCCGACATCGTCGAAATGCGCGGAATAATCAGCGTGTCGACGATCGTCTGGAGCGCGGCTGCCGACCGCGTCTTGTCGCGCACGGCAAGCATCAATACCGCCTGATCGGCAGGATTTACCTTCCTGAACGTCGGCGGCGACGGCAGCTCGGCGGGCAAACGTCGTATCACCGCCGAAAGCGCTGTTTGCACGTCCAGCGCCGCCGCGTCGATATCACGATCGAGCGCGAACTGGACCGTTACGGTGCTCGATCCGGTCGACGAGGTCGAGGTGATCTGGTCGATCCCCGAAATCGTCGAGAGCTGGCGCTCGATCGGCGTCGCCACCGATGATGCCATCGTCGCCGGGTTGGCGCCGGGCAGGCTGGCTCGCACCTGGATGGTCGGCAGATCGACTTCGGGCAGCGCCGACACCGGCAACTGGCGATAACTGAAGAGACCGGCAAAGATGATGGCAAGGCTGAGCAGCACGGTCGCCACCGGCCGCTCGACGGCAAGACGGATGAAACCCATCAGCCGCCGACCGCCAGCGCCGCGGCGTTCGCGCCCGGCGTCGCCGTGTTTGCCCTGGTCCGCACCGTGTCGCCGGGTTTGAGCTTGGTCAGCGCATCGATGACGATGCGTTCGCCCGGCGACACGCCGCTGGCGAGATAGACCTTGCCATCGGCGCGCCCGGCCACCGTCACGTCGCGCATCGCGACCTTGCCATCCGCGCCGATCGCCCAGACGAACGGCGCATCGCGGCCGGTTTGCACCGCGGCCTCGGGAAGCACGATGCGCGGCGACGAAGCGCCGAGCGGCAGGATCACATTGACGATCGCACCCGGCCACAGCGCGTCACCGACATTGGTGAATTCGGCCTTGGCCGCGACCGAGCCGTTGCCCGGATCGACATTGTTATCGAGGAACGCCAGCCGCCCGGTGGCGATCGGCGTCGCATCGCCGGCCGCGCTGCCTTGCGCCCGCGCCGTGACCGTCAGGCCGCGGCCGGCCATCGCGCCGCGCACAGTCTGGATTTGCGCGGGCGGCACCAGGAACCGCACGGCGATCGGCGAAAGCTGGTTGACCGTCACCAGCGGCACCGCATCGCCGGCGCGCACATTGGCGCCAAGCCGAAAGCCAATCTCGCCGGTGCGGCCGCTGACCGGCGCACGGATGGTCAGATAGCTCAGCTCAGCATCGGCGCTTTGCACCAAAGCCTGTGCCCCGGCGATCGCGGCTTCGGCGCTACCGGCCGCCGCCCGCCGCTGATCGAGCACCGCCTTTGAAACGAAACCCTTGCCGACGAGCTGTTCGGCGCGGCTGTAATCGCCGCGCGCCTGCACCGCGGCGGCGCGCGCACTCGCCAGCGTTGCCCGGCTTTGCGCCAGCGCGGCGCGGGCGGCGCGATTATCGAGCTGGAACAGCGGCTGGCCGGCGCGCACCGTGTCGCCCTCGCGGAACAGGATCGCGGTGATCTGGCCATCGATCCGCGGCTGCACCGCCACCGATTGCAGCGGCGTCACCGTGCCCAGCGCCACCAGCCGCGGCGCGAAATCGGCCGTCATGGCGGGCATCGCGACGACCAGCATCGGCGGCCTGGCCTTGTTGGCGTCCGCCTGCTTGGCGCCGCCACAGGCGGCCAGCGCCACGGCAAGCCCGCCGACGCCAAGCAGGCGGACGCCAGCAAGGCGAGGCGGGGAATCGGACATCATGCGCGCAGTTTAACCTTTTACGTTCCCAACGACGATTCCCCCCGCCCGTCATGCATCGACGCGGCTTTTCGATGATGGGCGCAAAAACGCTGCTCGGCGCCATGCGTTTTATGACGCAGTGAAGCGAGCAACCAATGACGATGGGCCGCCGCCGCGGTCGATCAGGCCTTCAGCCGCCACCCTGAGCGCAGGACATTATAGCAGAGCGCCCAAAGCGCGACATTGACGACCAGCAGCACGACCGCGCCCCGCCCAAGCAACCCGTCGGAAACCCCGATGAAGCCGCTGCGAAAAC
>JANNJH010000182.1:0-1758 GCA_031405775.1 Sphingomonadales bacterium
CTGGTCATCGTTGATCGAGCCGTTCGACCAGTCGCGGTCGAGCATCAGCCGGCGAGTGGTATTGAGCCCCGCGATGGCCACGGAGCCGCCCTCGCCGGCGATCTCGCGGAAGGGCCCCGTCTTCGGCGTCGAGGCGCTGGCGACGCTGGTCGATGACGGTCGGATTGAGCGACTTGGCGCGCTTGACGACGCCGGAATCGGGGGCGATCTCGCCGAGCAACAGCTTGATCAGCGTCGATTTTCCGGCGCCGTTGGGGCCGATGATGCCGATGCGGTCACCGCGGCGGACGCGCAGCGACAAATCGCTGAGGATGGTGCGGCCGCCAAAGGATTTCGTGGCGTGGAGCGCGTCGATCAGCACCTTGGTCTTGCCGTCGTCGCTGCTGGTGGCGAGCTTGGCGACAGCATCGCCGGTGGTCATCGATTTGCGTTCGGCGCGCAGCGCGATCAGCTTGGAAAGCCGGCCTTCGTTGCGGCTGCGCCGGGCGGTGACGCCGCGCAGCAGCCAATGCTCTTCCTGCCGCAACCGGGCATCGAGCCGCGACGCGGTCTTGGCTTCCTCGGCGGCAATGCGTTCGGACCAGTCTTCGAAGCCGCCAAAGCCGACCTCGGCGCGGCGCAGGGTGCCGCGGTCGAGCCACAGCGAATTCTTGGTCAGCCGCGTCAGAAAGGTGCGGTCATGGCTGATCGCGACAAAGCCGCCGGAAAAGCGATCGAGCCAGTTTTCGAGCCATTCGATGGCGGCGATATCGAGATGGTTGGTCGGCTCGTCGAGCAGCAACAGCCCCGGCTGTTCGGCCAGCGCGCGGACCAGCGCGGCGCGGCGGCGTTCACCCCCCGATGCGGTGGCGGCATCGCGGTCGAGATCGGCGCCGAGGCGGCTGGCGACCGAATCGAGCAGATGGTCGGCGGGGGCACCGCTGCCGGCGCGGGCATAATCGCCGAGCGTCGAAAAGCCGGTGAGCACCGGGTCCTGTTCGAGCCGGACGATACGCAGCGCCGGGGAGACGGCGCGGCGGCCTTCGTCGAGCTCGATTTCGCCGGAGATCAGCTTGAGCAATGTCGTCTTGCCGACGCCGTTGCGGCCGATCAGCGCCAGCCGGTCGCGCGCATCGATGGTGAGATCAAGGCCGCGGAACAGCCAGCTGCCGCCCTGGCGAAGGCCGGCGTTTTCAAGGGTGAGGATGGGTTCGGGCATGATCGATCAGCTGCGCGCCCAAGGGCGTCGGGAATGGCGCCGGAACGGCGTCGGGAATGGCGCCCGGAAGGGCGTCGGGAGGGACGATGGCGGGTGCCAGGAGGCAAGTGGCGCGGATCGTCGGCAAGGGCAACCATAATCGCCATTCGCGCCGAACCGCGGGACGCACGTCGTCGCCCGGCCGTTCGAATTCAACGCCGGGTGAGGGATTTGGCACACGGTGTGGCATTCATGACGCATTCAGCGCCAAACGGGCATTGAAACATTCCTGCAAGCGATTCAGTGTGATCTCATGCCAAAGCGGTTTCCCATTCTCCTCTGCCTCGCGCTTGCCGCCGCGTTCCCGGCTGCGGCCGGTATCGAGCGGGAAGTTCGCGACCTCGTCATGGCCGGCGAGATCATGCCGTTCGAGGCGATCCGCAACCGCGTCGTCTCGCAAGTCCATGGCGATTATGTCGGTGCCGATTTCGATGCCGGAACCCGCACCTATCGATTTCGTTTTCTGATTGATGGAAACGTCATAAACGTTGACGTGGACGCGCTGACCGGCTGGCTCTCGG
>JANNJH010000183.1:0-7828 GCA_031405775.1 Sphingomonadales bacterium
GAAGTTGCTTAAGTCAAATCTATGACATCGAACGTCTGTGTAGTCGAATTGGGGCGGGGACAGCAAATGGACGCGATTTAATCGCCGTGGCAATGTCGCTAGAGAAAATGCGTGATGTCGCAGATGTCGTGGCAACATATCACTCTCGCTATTTAACAGTTTTGCGGTCAGTTCCTTCAGAGCTGATTCAACTCAGCGATCGCTTACAACGCACTCTCATTGAGGAGCCACCAATTTATATTACGGAAGGAAATATTATCCGTTCTGGAGTAAATGAACAGTTGGATCATTTGCGTCAACAGAGTCGCGATGATGTGGAATGGTTGGCGGCTTTCGAGAAAAGGGAAAAGGATCGCACGGGCATTAATACGCTTAAAGTCGGCTTTAACAAAGCTTTTGGCTATTACATTAGCATTTCGCGTGGGAAGAGCGAACAAGCACCTGCTGACTACATCCGCAAGCAAACTTTAACTAATGAGGAACGCTTCATCACGCCCGAACTGAAGGAACGCGAAACGAGAATTCTCAATGCTGATAGCGAACTAAAGCAATTAGAATACGATCTATTTGTAGAGTTGCGATCGCTTGCCGCTGAGCATATCGAACCGATGAGAACTCTGGCAACAGCTCTGGCGGCGGCTGATGTATTGTGCAGTCTTGCGGAAGTTGCCATTACTTATAACTATTGCCGCCCTGACATAACCAACGATCGCGCGATCGCTATCTGCAATGGTCGTCATCCTGTGGTCGAGCAATCTCTTCCCGCAGGTTTCTTTGTTCCCAATTCCACCTATTTAGGCTTTGACTCCGATCAAGAGAACGAGAATGAAGTTAATACTTCCAATTGCCCAGACTTAATCGTCTTGACGGGGCCAAATATGAGCGGAAAAAGTATATATTTGCGTCAAATCGGACTCATTCAACTTATGGCGCAAGTGGGCAGTTTTGTGCCTGCGGAATCGGCGACCTTGGGAATTTGCGATCGCATTTTTACCCGCGTTGGCGCAGTGGACGATCTTGCCACAGGACAATCGACATTTATGGTAGAAATGAATGAGACTGCGAATATTCTCAACCACGCCAAGGAACATTCTTTGGTGCTGCTAGATGAAATTGGACGCGGCACTTCTACTTTTGACGGCATGGCGATCGCTTGGTCAGTTGCCGAATATATCGCCAATAAAATCAAAGCGCGAGGAATCTTTGCGACTCACTATCACGAACTAAATGAGCTGGCTAGCTTACTTCCTAATGTCGCTAATTTTCAAGTTACGGTCAAAGAATTGGAAGATGAAATTGTCTTTTTACATCAAGTTCAAGAAGGCGGCGCTGATCGTTCCTATGGTATAGAGGTTGGACGTTTGGCAGGTTTACCAGCCAGTGTGATCAGCCGCGCTAAGCAGGTTTTAAAACAAATTGCTAAAAACAGTCATATTGCTACGGGACTGCGATCTGGTAATTCAGCAAAATCAGTTAGTAAATCAGGCGATCGCTATCCCAAAACAGCTCAAAAAAGCGAGCTAAATTTACCTAATGAATCCCAAATGACTATCTTTGATACTAATTAACGTGACGTGGAACCCTCACCCCCCAACTCCCTTTCCCTTAATGGGATCTGCCGTGTACACACAAGTTATCAGTTATATCGCTAGTTGCTAATGATCCCCCTCAATCCCCCTTAAAAAGGGGGAAGAATTTGATTCTCCCCCCTTTTTAAGGGGGGCTGGGGGGGATCGCAACCTTGAAACGTAGACAGAAAGGCTTATGTGTACACCGTAGCTTAATGGGAGAGGGGCTAGGGGTGAGGGTCTTGGGAACTTCCACGTAACATCAATCAGTAGATACCAAATAGCTCAGCATAAATAACCTTAAAATCCACTTCAAGCATGACATTTAATATCGACATCTATCCCAAATCTCTTTATTTACATATTCCATTTTGTAAGCGCCGTTGTTTTTATTGCGACTTCGCAATCACAACTGGTGGCGAAAATCTCAAACAGCAATATGTTGATGTCTTATGTCAAGAAATTACGCTTACAGCTATTCAGATTCCACCAGTTGAGGCATTGCAAACTGTCTTTTTTGGGGGTGGGACACCATCATTGCTATCAGTCAAGCAAGTGGCGCAAATCCTAGAGACGATCGCTAAACACTTTGCGATCGCCTCTAATGCTGATATCTCCCTCGAAGCAAATCCTGGGACAGTTAGCCTTACGAGCTTACAAGGTTACAAAAGTTTGGGTATAAATCGCATTAGCCTCGGCGCGCAAGCTTTTCAACAGCAGTTATTAGATGTTTGCGGTCGCGGACGGCCTCAATTCCGGTCATGCCGGATCCAAGACGGTGGTCGGCGAGTATTACGTCAAACCGCCAACCTTGCCGTTCAGCCTGAAGCAGCGCGTCCTCCCCGCTTTCGGCGCTCAGGAATTTATAGCCCCAAGCCTTCAGCATGAATTCATAAGCTTTGCGAACGCCAGCATTGTCTTCGATGACGAGAATGCGGCCGCCGCGATTTGCGAGCGCCGGCCCTGCATCCAGGGCCATGGGCACGGATGTGTCGAGCGGAAGCAGCAGCGAAAAACGACTGCCTCGGTTGATTCTTGAAGCCACCTCTATTTCGACGCCCAACAACCGCGCCAGTCGCGACACGATCGCCAAGCCCAGACCCAGGCCGCGGCTGCTGTCGCGCGCCGGATTATCAAGCTGCCGGAACTCGTCGAAAATCTCGATCCTGGCCTCGTCAGGAATGCCAACGCCAGTATCGATGACGTCGATACGCACCTTGTCGCCGCGTTGCCGCAGGCCGATCAGAACGCCGCCGCTTTTTGTATAGCGCAGCGCATTTTCAATCAGGTTTCGCAATATTCGTTCAAGCAGGATCGCATCGGTGCGCGCGCGCAGGCGGCGGCGGAAACCGCGAATTTCCAGGCCGCTATTCGCCGCTCGTGGTCGATACTCGCGGGAAAGTCGATCGACGAGTTCGTCAAGCTCCACGGACTCAATCGCCGGTTCGACTACCCCTGCGTCAAGACGGGAAATGTCGAGGATGCCGGTCAGCATATCATTCAGGCTGCTCACCGAGACCCGAGCTATTTCGACAGCCTCGACAGCGTCCGGCCTGTCGGCGAACTGCATTTTGATGATGTCCATCATCAAGGTCAAGGACTGCACCGGCTGGCGCAGATCATGGCTGGCGGCGGCCAGGAACCTGGATTTGGCGAGATTGGCGCGTTCAGCCTCAGCCGTGGCGAACTTCAGATCGTGGATGTCCGTACAAGTCCCGAACCACCGTATGATCGACCCGCAACTATCAAATTGGGGCACGCCGCGGGCGAGATACCAGCGATAGACGCCATCCGTCCGGCGCAGTCTGCATTCCAGCGAATATTCATCATTTCTTATTACGGCGTTTTGCCACAACTCCCATGCTCTCCGGCTGTCATCAGGGTGAAAGGGCTTGACCCAGCCATCGCCATAGCTTTCGCTTAGCGTCAGGCCTGTGTATTCAACCCACTTTCGGTTGAAGAAAATATTTTTCCCATCAGTATCGCAAATCCAGACGAGCTGGGGCAAGGACTCCACCAGCGTATGGAAGTCATTTGTTCGTGCGGAAAATATCGCCGGATTTCGTCCGGAGCTATCCAGATTTTCAACCGGACCGGCGGATCGTCGGTCTTTGGAATTCGGCATTCGAATGACCTGGCCTGAGTTTCAAGCAAAACTTCTTTGCGTAACGTAAAGCGAAATTTAGCTTTTGGCCACCTCGCAGAACGGTGCCTTTCCAAGCCGGGAAAGAATTTGATTCAAGGATTTGGAGTCCGTTTTTGGAAAATCACGGATGAGCGTTGCTTCGTAGCATCAGGCCCGCCCATGGCGACCATGATCATGGGCTACGCGACCGCACAGGACTGAGGTGGTGCCCCTGGCCGGACTCGAACCAGCACGGATTTCTCCACTCGATTTTGAGTCGAGCGCGTCTACCATTCCACCACAGGGGCACGCAGCACCGGTTAGCGCAACTACGGGCAGGATTCAACGGCTTGTAAAGCATCGGCCTCGGCGTACTGCCGTCGCTCGATCTGCCAGCCACGGGTAGAGCAAGCCCGATCTTCACCGACACCCACCACCGCGAACGCGAACAAAACTGGACTTGCGCGCCGCTTGGTCCCAAGGCAGGCGCATGCGACCACCCAGAAAAACCGGCGGGCCTACCGGAGGCGACCGCCGACCTCCCTCGTCAGGCGACCGCCGCCCCCCCTCATCCGACGACCGCCGACCACCCCCATCGGGCGAGCGTCGTCCGGCCGACGCCCCCGCGCGTGGTCCCGGCAGCGGCGACCGCCGTCCGCCGATGCGCGACAATGACGGCGCCCGCGGCTTTCGTCCGCGCGCCGTCACAAGCGACGACAGCGGGTCGCAACAGCGGCCGGTCCGCCCGCGCCCGCCACGCGCCCAGGACGAAACCATCTTCACCTCGCGCCGCGACGCCGAACGCGCCGAATCCGCCCAAAGCGAGCGGCCCGAAGATCGCCGCCGCCACATTCCCGGCGGACGCTTGCCCAAGGTGCCCGGCAGCGCCCCCAAGGCGCTGGCCCGCCCGGTGCGCAGCGGCGACCGCCCGTCGCGCAACCCCGCCGCGTTCAGCGACCTGCCCCCCAACGCCCCGACCGGCCGTCGTGGCCGCGGCGATGCCCGCGTCGCCGAACGCCAGGCAGCGCGCACCAGCAGCGCCGTCCCCGTCCAGCCGCAGCGCAACGCCAAGCTGCTCGCCCGCGCCGGCATCGGCTCGCGCCGCGACATCGAACGCATGATCGAGCAAGGCGAAGTCTCGCTGGGCGGCCAGGTGCTGACCACCCCGGCGACGGTCGTCGCCAGCCTTGATGGCATCACCGTCAGGGGCGAGACGGTTGCCGCGCTCGAACCGTCGCGATTGTTCCGTTTCCACAAGCCGGCGGGATTCCTGACCACGGCGCGCGACCCCGGCGGCCGCCCGACGATCATGGACATATTGCCCCCCGGCCTGCCGCGCGTCGTGCCGGTCGGCCGGCTCGACATGAACACCGAAGGGCTGTTGCTGCTGACCACCGATGGCGCCCTGAAACGCGCGCTCGAACTGCCGACCAGCGGCGTGCCGCGCCGGTATCGCGTCCGCGCCTATGGCGAAATCTCGCAGCCGGCGATCGAAAGCCTGATCGAAGGGCTGACCATCGACGGCATGCGCTATGGCCCGATCGATGCCGAGATCGAACGTCGCACCGGGCGCAATCTGTGGCTGACGATGACGTTGACCGAGGGCAAGAATCGCGAGATCCGCCGCGTCCTCGAATTTCTCGGCCTGCAAGTCTCGCGGCTGATTCGCGTCGCTTATGGCCCGATCGAGCTTGGCGATCTGGCGCCGCGCGATGCCGATGAAGTGCCCGATGGCGTCGTCGCCGCGCTGCGCAAGTCGCTTTCGCGCAGCTAGGGTGCGGATCATTTCCGGCCAATGGCGCGGCCGCGCGCTGATCGCGCCGCCGGGCGACGCCACCCGTCCGACCGCTGACCGGGTCCGCGAGGCGCTGTTCTCGATGCTCGCCAGCCGTGTCGGCAGCTTCGAGGGCTTGCGCGTTCTCGATGGCTTTGCCGGCACCGGGGCGCTTGGCCTTGAAGCGCTGTCGCGCGGCGCGGCGCACGCGACCTTTGTCGAAAACGATGCCGCCGCGGTCAAGGCGCTGCGCGGCAACATTGCCGCGTTGAAGGCGCCAGCCGATGTCATCCCGGCGCCGATCGAGACACTGGGCCATGCGCCGGCGCCGTTCGACATCATCCTGCTCGATCCGCCGTATGAATCGGGGCTGGGCGACACCGCCCTCGCCCGGTTGATCGAGCGCGGCTGGATCGCGCCGCACGCGCTGATTTCGGTCGAAACCAGCCGCAAGGAAGCGATCGCCAGCGATTTCGAAATGCTCGTGGTGCGCGATCACGGCAAGGCGCGGCTGCACCTGCTGCGCGCCGCGGGCTAGCGGCGACGACGCCCCTCTCCCCTCAACGGAGAGGGGTAGATCGGCTGCGAGCGCGCGGGTAGGTTCCCAAGATTTTCACCCATTTGGTATGAAACCTGAGTTCCTCCATCGCCAGCGCGACCGCTGGATCGCTTGGCGAACCCTCTATCTCGGCGTAGAATTCCGCCGCCGCGAACGATCCGTCGCGCAGATAACTCTCCAGCTTGGTGATGTTGATGCCGTTGGTCGCGAACCCGCCCAAGGCCTTGAACAGCGCCGCCGGAACGTTGCGGACTTCGAAATTCAGGCTGGTCATCGTCGCCACCCCGGCGGCCGGCGACGCCCCGGCGTCCTGCGCCAGCACGACGAAGCGCGTCGTGTTGTGGTCGGCATCCTCGACGCCCTGGGCAAAGATCTTCAGGCCGTAAAGCTCGGCCGCCAGCGCCGAGGCGATGGCGCCGGTCCTGGGCGATCCGTCGCCCGCCACCTGCGCCGCCGCCGCCGCCGTGTCGAAATACTGCACCGGCTCGATGCCCCAGGCGCGCAGCCGGTTGCGAACCTGGCCCAGCGCCTGCGGATGGCTGATCACCGACGTCAGATCGGCCTGCGTGCCCAAGCCCATCAGGCAGTGGCGGACCCGGACAAAATGTTCGGCGATGATGGTCAGCCCCGATTCGGGCAGCAGGAAATGCATGTCCGCCACCCGCCCATGCAGCGAATTTTCGATCGGAATCACCGCCATCCCGGCGCGACCGGTCTGCACCGCTTCGATGGCATCCTCGAACGACGCGCATGGCAAGGCCACCGCATCGGGAAATAATTCGCGCACCGCCTGGTGCGAATAGGCGCCCGGCGCGCCCTGAAACGCCACCGCGGCGGCCGGATCGAGCGCGGCGCTGGCCGCCATCGCGTTGACAAGGGCATCGGCAAGGGGGGGATAGCTGCTCATGCCTGCCCGTTAGGCGAGGCGACGGCGTTGCGCAAACCTATCGTCGCAGTCGGCGTCGCACCAGACATTGCGCCTTGCGGCACGCAATCTCTTGCTCGCGCGGGGTCCGCTGCTATAGCAACCCGCAATCAATCTATTCAGGGTCGCTGCCGCGTCGGTAGCCCTGCCGATCAGGAGCGCCGCCGTGGACAGTTTCGAATTCAACAAGATTGCCGGCTGGGTGCTCGCAGCGACGGTTTCGGTGCTTGCCATCTCGATCACCACCCATATGATGTTCCAGCCGGTCGCTCCTGAAAAGCCATCCTATGTCGTCGAAGGCGTCGAGCAAGTGGCGAGCAGCGCTGGCCCCGCCGAAGTCGCCAAACCGATCGCCTTCTACCTCGCCACCGCGAGCGTCGAGAAGGGCGAGGCGGTCTTCAAGAAATGCGCCGCCTGCCACAATAGCGTCAAGGGTGGCGCCTCCGGCATCGGCCCCAATCTTTACGGCATCGTCGGCAACGCCCACGCGCACACGGCGGGCTTTGCCTATTCCGACGCGATCGGCGCGATGAAGGGCAAGCCCTGGAGCTGGGATGAGCTCGACGCCTGGCTGACCAACCCCAAGGCCTATGCCCCCGGCAACAAGATGAGCTTTGCCGGGATCAGCAAGCCCGAGGATCGCGCCGCGGTGCTTGTTTATCTCAACGCCAAGAGCGACAAGCCGCTGCCGTTGCCGGCGGTTCCCGCCGAAGCGGCGCCGGCTGCTGTTGCAGCGCCCGCAGCAGCCACGTAACCTCTCCCGGTTGACGCGAAGGCGTCGCCTACGGCTGCGGGAGAGGCGACACGCGCGGCGTCGCGAAGGCGACCTCCGTCGCGCGGGGCGGGGGGGGGGGGGGCCCAACATGCCCGAACAAAT
>JANNJH010000184.1:0-4810 GCA_031405775.1 Sphingomonadales bacterium
GTCACCGCAGTCACCGCCGTCATCGCATAGCCGCCAAGACAGGTGATCGTCTTGATATCCGCCTGAATCCCGGCACCACCGCCCGAATCCGACCCGGCGACGATCAGGATCCGCGCCGGCGATGAACTCACGTCGCCGCCACCGCCGCGCAAATCTCCTCGACCACCGCCTTGACCATCGCCTTGTCGTCGCCTTCGGCCATCACCCGGATCACTGGCTCGGTGCCCGACTTGCGGATCAGCAGCCGGCCATTGCCGTTCAATCGCGCCTCGCCATAGGCGATAACCGCCTTGACCTTGTCGCACTCCAGCGGCTTGCCGGTAAAGCGCACGCTTTTGAGCAATTGCGGCACCGGTTCGAACAGATGCAGCAACTCGCTTGCGGGCTTGCCGGTCGCCACCAGCGCCGCCAGCACCTGCAACGCCGCGACCAGGCCATCGCCCGTCGTCGAATGATCGGCGAGGATCAGATGGCCCGATTGCTCGCCGCCAATGTTGAAGCCGCCGGCCCTCATCGCTTCGAGCACGTAACGATCGCCGACTCCGGCGCGGTGCAGGGTCAACCCGCGCCCCGTCAGCCAGCGTTCCAGCCCCAGGTTCGACATCACCGTCGCCACCAGCCCGCCGCCCTTCAACGTTCCGGCTTCGTGCGCCCGGCCGGTCACCAGCGCCATCAACTGGTCGCCATCGACGATCTGGCCCTTTTCATCGACGACGATCAAGCGGTCGGCGTCGCCATCGAGGGCGATACCGATATCGGCGCCGGTTTCGAGCACGCGCATCTGCAACGCCCTGGGGTGGGTCGATCCGATATTGTCGTTGATATTGAAACCATTGGGCGAAACCCCGATGGCATCGACTTCGGCGCCAAGTTCCCACAACGCCTCGGGGGCCACCGCATAGGCCGCGCCATGGGCGCAATCGATGACGACCTTCAAACCGTCGAGCCGCAAATTTTCCGGAAACGTCGCCTTGGCGAAATGGATATAGCGTCCGCGCGCATCCTCGATCCGCCGCGCCCGGCCGATGGCGCGCGGTTCGGCCAGCGCCACTTCGGAATCGATCATCGCCTCGATCTCGGCCTCATCGGCATCCGACAGCTTGTAGCCATCGGGGCCGAACAGCTTGATGCCATTGTCCTGAAATTCATTGTGGCTGGCGGAGATCATCACCCCCAGGTCGGCACGCATCGACCGCGTCAGCATCGCCACCCCCGGCGTCGGGATCGGCCCGACATGGATGACATCCATCCCCACCGAGGTGAACCCGGCGGTCAACGCCGATTCCATCATGTAACCCGACAGCCTTGTGTCCTTGGCGATCACCACCCGATGCTTGTGACCGCCGCGCAGAAAGCGCGTTCCCGCCGCCTGCCCGACCTTCATGGCGATGGCGGCGGTCATCGGCGAAATGTTGGTCAGGCCGCGAATGCCATCGGTTCCGAAATATTTGCGACTCATGCGGGGAACTCTCGAAACGCCAGGATCATCACTGGTATCTACGCTTCAATGATCGGCTTGTCGAAGCCCCGTCACTTGTACGCGCTCCCGCCTGCGGGAGAATGGCGAACCGCGCGCTAGCGATTGGGGTGAGAGTGTACCCGCGCTCCGACGCCGAAGCGCCAGCCTCAACCCCGGCGCGATTCACTCGCACGCAACACGACACAGCGATCACGCCCGCCAAGATCCTGGCTGACACTGCCGCAAAGCCCCGCCGCCGCCGCCAGCGCCAGCACCGCGGTCGCCTGCGTCGCGCCGATTTCCACAACAGCCACGCCATCGGGCGCCAGCAGCCCCGGCAGTTGCGGGATCAACCGCCGATATTCATCGAGGCCATCGGCCCCGGCGAACAGCGCCGAAGCCGGTTCATGGTCGCGAACGTCAGGCGATAATGAAGCATCTTGCTCGATATATGGCGGATTGCTCAGAATCAGGTCGAACTTCGCTAACCCCTGCCCCCAATTGCCCAACCGGAAATCCGCCCGTTCCGCCAGCCCCAGTCGCGCCGCATTGCGCGCCGCCACCGCCAGCGCCGGCGCCGAGGCATCGACCCCCAGCCCGCGCGCCAGCGGCCATTCGCTCAACGCCGCCAGCAGCAAGGCGCCGCTGCCGGTCCCCAGGTCGAGGATCGTCGCCGGCGGTCGCATGACGCTCGCCAGCGCCGCTTCGATCAAAGTCTCGGAATCGGGCCGTGGGATCAGCACGGCGGGCGTGACGATGAGGTCGAGCGACCAGAATTCGCGGGTGCCGGTGATATAGGCGACCGGCTCGCCAATCATGCGACGTTCAACAAGAAGATCAAAAGCTTGCGGTTCGATCTTGCGATCCGGATTGAGGATCAGGCTGCCGCGATCGACCCCAAGCAGATACGCCAGCAACACTTCGGCATCGAGCCTCGCGCTGTCGCCGCCGATCCGCGCCGCCGCGCCCCGCAGCGCCTCCGATGTCGTCTTCGATGCAATGCCGGGCGCGGCGACCGTCACCCCAGCTCCGCCAGCCGCGCTGCCTCGTCCTCGGAAATCAGCGTCGAAATCAGCTCCTCGAGCCCGCCGCCCTCCATGATCTCGGGCAATCTGTGCAATGTCAGGTTAATGCGATGATCGGTCACGCGCCCCTGCGGATAATTATACGTCCGGATGCGTTCCGACCGGTCGCCCGAACCGACCATCGCCTTGCGGTCCGCCGATCGCGCCGAATCGACCTTGCTGCGCTCAAGGTCATACAAGCGACTGCGAAGGACTTTCATCGCCTTGGCCTTGTTCTTGTGCTGCGATTTCTCGTCCTGCTGCTGGACGACCAGCCCCGATGGCAGATGGGTGATGCGCACCGCGCTGTCGGTGGTATTGACCGATTGCCCGCCCGGCCCCGACGAGCGGAACACGTCGATCCGCAAATCCTTGTCCTCGATATGGACATCGACTTCCTCGGCCTCCGGCAGAACCGCCACCGTCGCCGCCGAGGTATGGATGCGCCCCTGCGCTTCGGTCGCCGGCACGCGCTGGACCCGATGCACGCCGCTTTCGAACTTCAACCGCGCAAAGACGCTGTCACCGGTGACGCTCGCGACGATTTCGCGAAAGCCGCCCAGATCGGCCGCCGATGCCGAGATAAGCTCGACCCGCCAACCGCGCGTCGCCGCATAGCGTTCGTACATGCGGTAAAGATCGCCGGCGAACAGCGCCGCCTCGTCGCCGCCGGTCCCGGCGCGGATTTCGAGCATCGCCGGCTTGGCATCGGCGCTGTCCTTGGGCAGCAATTTCAATGCCATGGCGCGCTCGGCTTCGGGCAGTTTCGCCTCGATCTCGCGCAATTCCTCCTGCGCCATCTCAAACATCTCGTCGTCGGCGGCGATAGCCTTCAAGCCGTCCGCCTCCTCGCGCAACGCCCGCAGCGCCGCCGCCGCCTCGACGACCGGCGACAATTCGGCATAATCCTTGGACAGCTGGACGAACTTGTCCGCCGCCAGTGACGGGTTGCCCATCTGTGCCGCCAGATCGGCGTGGCGACGCTCGATCTGCGCGATCCGCTCGGGGGAAATGATCATCGCTTCAGGCCAGCCGCCAGCCGCGCCTGGATCGCGCTGACCGCCTCGTCGAACTTCAGCGGCAGTTGCTCACCCGATCCCAGGTCGCGCACCGTCACGATGCCGCCAGCGACTTCGTCATCGCCGATCAGCACCGCCAGCCGCGCCCCCGATTTGCCGGCGCGCTCCATCTTCTTCTTCAAATTACCGCGCCAGCCCTGCTCGGCGCTGACCCCGGCGCGCCGCAGCGCCGCCAGCAGCCGCAGCGCCGCCGTCTCGCCAGCCGCACCCATCGCCACCACCGCAACCGCGGGCGTGCTGATGACAGGTTCGGCGACCAGCATCGCCAGCCGCTCGATGCCGCCGGCCCAGCCGACTGCCGGCGTTTCCGGCCCGCCCATGGCGCCGATCAATCCGTCATAGCGCCCGCCGCCGATCACCGTGCCCTGCGCACCCAGCGCGTCGGTGACGAATTCGAACGCTGTGTGGCGATAATAATCGAAGCCGCGCACCAGCGCCGCCGATCGCATGAACGCCACGCTCGAAGCCTCCAGCCCGCGCTGGACGCTTTCGAAATACGCCCCCGCCGCGCTGGTCAGATAGGCGTCGATCCGCGGCGCATCGGCGACCAGCGCCTTGTCGCTTTCGGCCTTGGAATCGAGAATTCGCAGCGGGTTTTTCTCCAGCCGTTCGCGGCTTTCCGGGCTCAGCACGTCGAGATGCGCCGAAAAATGATTGACCAGCGCCGATCGCCAGGCGCTGCGCGTCTCGGCATCGCCCAGCGTGTTCAATTCGAGCACCACCCGGTCGGCGACGCCAAGTTCCTCAAGCAGCTGCGCCGCCAGCATGATGACCTCGACATCGGCCGCCGGCTCGCCCGAACCGACGACTTCGGCGTCGAGCTGGTGAAACTGCCGGAAGCGGCCCTTTTGCGGGCGTTCATAGCGGAACAGCGGCCCCCAGGCGGCGACCTTCAACGGGCTGAGCTGCTGCCAGCCATTCTCGATGAAGGCGCGCGCGATGCCGGCGGTGAATTCAGGCCGCAGCGTCAGCGAATCGCCGCCGCGATCCTCGAACGAATACATCTCCTTGGCGACGACATCGGTGGTCTCGCCAAGGCTGCGGGCGAACACCGAAGTTGCCTCGAACACCGGCACCTCGACCCGGCCAAAGCCGTAAAGCTTGCGGACACGGTTGAAGGTGTCGACGACATGGTCGAACCGCGCCGCCGCTTCGCCGATCATGTCCTGGGTGCCGCGCGGGCGCTGGTGTGTTGTCATGGTCGGTCT
>JANNJH010000185.1:0-2958 GCA_031405775.1 Sphingomonadales bacterium
CCCGACGGCCCGGCCCCGACCGGCCAGCGCCACTGCATCAACGGCGCCGCGCTGGAATTCGAGGCGAAGGCCTAGAGCGAAGGCGGTGACTCCAATCATCAAGCTGCTGCGCGCCGCCGAATGGGCGGCGTTCAAAGCCTCGGGGGTCTTCGCCGGATCGCCCGACGATCGGCGCGACGGCTATATCCACATCTCGACCCCGGATCAGGTCGCCGCCACCGCCGCCAAATGGTTCGCCGGCGAAGTCGGCCTGATGGCGCTGACCCTCGACGCCGATGCGCTCGGCGAGGCCCTGCGCTGGGAACCGGCGCGCGGCGGCGCGCTGTTCCCGCACCTTTACCGCCCGCTGCGGCTTGGCGATGTCATCAAGGCGTCGACCCTGTCACCCTGAGCGACAGGGCGACTCGCCCGCTGGGGCGAGCGGGGAGAGGGCTCGACCGGCTTCGTTCAGCATCGCTTCACCCGCGCGCGGCAAAATTGAGAAAAATGGCAGGATCGATGTTGAACAGGTTGAAACTGGCAGGCGGCTTCGCCCTGAGCGCCATCGCCGGCGTCGTGCTGGCGCTCGGCATCAATCACGAGACCAGGCAGGGCAATGTTTCGGCGCAGGTCGCCCCCATGGACACGTCGCCCGTCATCCGCGTCCTGCCGTCGGGCGCGCCGCAAATGGCGCTGTCGTTCGCGCCCGTGGTCAAGGCCACGGCGCCCGCGGTCGTCAACGTCTATACCGCCCGCGTCGATCGTGGCCGTTCGACGTCGATGGATGACTTCATCCGGCGTTCGTTCGGCGGCGCGCCACCGCAGCCGCGTGTCCAGCAATCGCTCGGATCGGGAGTCATCGTTGGCGCCAATGGCCTGATCATCACCAACAATCACGTCGTCGCCGGCGCCGACCAGATCCTTGTCGCCCTCGCTGATCGCCGCGAATATCCGGCCAAGCTGCTGTTTTCCGACGCCCGCCTCGATCTGGCGCTGCTCAAGGTCGACCCTGGGCACGCGCTGCTGCCGGTCATCCGCATGGGCGACAGCGACCGCGCCGAAGTCGGCGACATCACCATCGCCATCGGCAACCCCTTTGGCGTCGGCCAGACCGTCACCAGCGGCATCGTTTCGGGGATCGCGCGCACCGGCATCGGCGTTTCCGACTGGCAATTCTTCATCCAGACCGACGCCGCCATCAACCCGGGCAATTCCGGCGGGGCGCTGCTCGACAGCCAGGGCCGGTTGATCGGCATCAACACCGCGATGTTCTCGCAGGGCGGCGGTTCCAACGGCATCGGCTTTGCCATCCCGTCGAAGATGGTCCGCGTCTTCCTCGACGCCGCCGACAAGGGCAAGATGGTCAGCGGCTGGATCGGCGTCGAAGGCGAGGCGCTGACCGCCGAAGGCGCAAGCTTCGCCGGGCTCGATCGCCCCGGCGGCTTGCTGGTCACCGGCGTCACGCCCGGCAGCCCCGGCGCCGCCGCCGGAATCCGTGTTGGCGATGTGCTGCGCAGCGTCGGTGGCAAGGACGTCGTCGATGGCGGGCAATTGCGCTATTCGCTCGCCACCGAAGGCGTTGGCCGCGCCCTTGATGTGCGGCTGATCCGCGGCGGCAAGGAACGAACCGTCTCGGTCACCCTTGCCGCGCCGCCCGAAAAGCCGCTGCGCCAGCTTACCGCCATCCATGGCCAGTCGGTCCTCGCCGGCGTCACCGTCGCCAACCTGTCGCCGGCCTATGCCCAGGAACTCGGCGTCGGCCTGCCCGAACATGGCGTCGTCGTCGTCGGGATCCTCGGCGCGGCACCGGCCGCCCGGCTCGGCTTCCTCAAACCCGGCGACCTCATCGAAACCATCGGCGGCCAGCCGGTCGCCAGTGTCGCCGATGTCGTCGCGCTGACCGCCAGGGGCGCAACCTCGCTGCGCTTCAGCCGCGGCGGGCAACGCGCCGAATGCGGGGTAACGACGGCCGGGCAATTCGCCTGCACGTCGTAAAAGACTCCCCTCCCTTTCAAGGGAGGGGCTGGGGGTGGGTGAGTCTTTCGGTCAGTTAAGTCACCCACCCCCGACCCTCCCTTGAAAGGGAGGGGAGGCGAGGTCCGAAAACCGCCAGACTCCGCCGCGCACTGACGCTACACCAGCGCCATGAGCATCCCCGATCCCGCCACCTGCCACGCCGCGATGCTGCGCCGCGACCGCGCCTATGACGGCGTGTTCTTCGTCGGCGTCACCAGCACCGGAATCTATTGCCGCCCGGTTTGCCCGGCGCGCACGCCGCTGCCCAAAAACTGCACCTTCCATGAAACCGCCGCCGCCGCCGCCGCCGCCGGTTTTCGCGCCTGCAAGCGTTGCCGCCCCGAAAGCGCTCCGGGGTCACCGGCCTGGACAGGCACCGCCGCCAGCGTCCGCCGCGCGCTGACGCTGATCGATGGCGGCGCGCTCGATGCGGGTGAAGCACCGGTCGCCGTCGCAGCGCGTGTCTCTGTCGAAACCCATGTCTCTGTCGAAGCACTGGGCGACAAGCTCGGCGTCGGCGCGCGGCAGGTGCGGCGACTGTTCGCCCGCCACCTCGGCGTCTCGCCGGTCGCTATCGCCCAGGCCAGGCGCCTCGCCGCCGCCGTCACGCTGATCGACGCCGGGAAATTGCCGATGGCCGAGGTTGCAGCGCAGGCCGGTTTCGGCAGCATCCGCCGCTTCAACGAAGTCTTCGCGGCCGTTCACGGCGAAACCCCCGCCACCCGCCGCCGACGCACATCCGGAGCCCCGCCCATGCACCTGACACTGACCCGCCACACAGCGCCCGTCGCCCAATTGCTGCTCGACACCGACGCCGAAGGCCGGCTTCGTGCCCTTGATTTCGCCGATTACGAGGAACGGCTGCGCCGCCTGCTGGCCCGCCATTACGGCAGCGTCATGCTGGTCGAAGGCGCGGCGCCCGCAGCGATAATCACCGCGCTCGACGGCTATTTCGCCGGCGAC
>JANNJH010000186.1:0-12183 GCA_031405775.1 Sphingomonadales bacterium
GGCGGCGGTCGATGACCGGATCGGGTTCGGCGGCGACCTCAACACGCTGTTCGACGACGTGACCGCCGATGATATCTTTGCCTTCGTCTCCGGCAATGGCGTCGACGGAGGCGACACCGCGGTCAATCTCGACACGACGGCCGAGGCGCTGTTCCTCAGCGGGGACAACGACGAAGGCGTCGCGAACGCCAACCTTGGCAATGCGACCGCGGTGGCGGCGGAGTTCAATTCCGAATTCGCCCTGACCGCTGCCAACGGCGAATCCACCTTGCTGGTGGTCAACGATACCGACGGCGACAGAAGCGCCATCTGGCAATGGTTCCAAACCGATGGTGGCGAGATCGCGGCCGGCGAGCTGACCCTGATCGCCATCGTCAACGCCAACGCCGCCGTGACAGTCGACAACTTCGCCTTTGTAGGGTAACGAATCATCCGGAGGGCGCGACAACGCCCTCCGGATATTCCAGGCGCGCGGACCAAGGGGCATCGGGTTGGCAAGGCGTATAAATCCGGCGTGGCGGTTCGCCCGTCCATGCCCCGGGGCGAAGCAGCACAATATGGTCGGCTGGCAGACGCTGCTGGTCGCCCTTGTCGGTTTCAGCCACCCGGCCGTGTCAGCCCAGCCCGGCATCCTGACGCTTCCGCCGCCAAGGGGCGCACCGCAGGCAATCGATTTTTCGAGCGACGAACTTCTGGGCTTCGGTCGCACCACGATGCCGACGCAGCCTTTCCTGGAAACGCTGGGCACCGCGGTCGAAAAACATCCCGCTGTCGCTGCCGCGATCGCCGAACAACAGGCCTTTGCGGCGGTCAAGGTCCAGGTTCGTGCCGGACTGTTCCCGCGGATCGATGCGCAGCTTCTCCACAATCGCACCCTGGCGCGCGACTTCGGCGACCGTGCCGCCGTCGTCGAAAGCCTGCAGCCGCGGGTCCGCACCGACCTGACGCTGACCGGCGACCAGCTATTGTACGACTTTGGCGCGACCGGCAGCCGCATCGCCGCCGCCAACGAACGTATCCTCGCCGCCAGGGCCGAGATCGAGCGGGTCGCCGACGATACCGCGCTGCGTGCCGTCGTCGCCTGGTACGACGTTCTCGCCTTCCAGACCCTCGCCGACCTCAGCGGTGCGATGATCACGCGCCAGCAATCCATCCTTTCCGACGTCCGCACCCGCGTCGCCCAGGGCGTTGGCGCCGGCGGCGACGTTGCCCGGGCAGAAGCGGTGCTGGCGGATACGCAGGTCGAAAGCGCGCGCTTCTCCCGATCGCTCGACCAGGCGAAATTGCGCTTCCGCGAGGTCTTCGGCGTCGACGCGCCGGAGCGCCTGACACGAGCGCAACCACCGGCGTCGGCAGCGCTCAGCATCGATGCGGCGCGGATGCTGGGGCGACTGGCGCCCGAAGTCGTCGCGGCGCGCCGCCGTGCCGAAGCCGCGCTGCGCGATTATCGCGCCGCCAAGGCCGACGGGCTGCCGCGCCTGTCGCTTGGCGCCAACGCCGCGCGCTACGACGTCTTCACCTCATCGGATTACGAGGTTCGCGGCTCGGTCGTGCTGCGGCACAGCCTGTTCGCCGGCGGTCGCCAGCGCGGCATCATCGCCGAGCAGCGGGCGCGGGCGCGCAACGCCGATTTCATCGCCGAACGTGTCGTTGGCGAAAGCGAGCGCGACGCCGGGATCGCCTTCACCGACCTGGCGGCGTTGCGCCGGACAGTGACGACGCTCGAGGCCGGATATGTCGCCAATCGCCGGGTCCGTGACGGCTATGTCGAACAGTTCCGCGTGGCGCGCGGCACCCTGATCGAATTGCTCCGCGCCGAACGCGACTATTTCAACGCGGCGACCGGCTATGTCCAGGGCGTCATCGAAATGGACGTCGCGCAATACGCCTTGCTGGCCCGGACCGGCGAGATGCTGCCGGCCATCGGGCTCAAGCTGGTTATCTGAGGAGCATCGCATGATCCATCCCAAGCCCGCGATCTCCGCATGGCTGCTCGATCCGATCAAGGCCAACCGCGGACTGTATATCCAGGTCATTATCGCCGCGGTGCTGGTCAATCTGTTCAGTCTGGTCACCGCGATGTTCTCGATGACCGTCTACAATCGGATCGTTCCCAACAACGCCACGGATTCGCTGTTGGCGCTATCGATCGGGGTCGGCATCGTTCTGGTCTTCGATTTCATCCTGCGGACATTGCGCGGCTATTTCATCGACATCGCCGGCCAGCGCATCGACCGCACCGTCGGCGCGGCGGTTTTCGACCGGATGCTGTCGATGCGCCTCGAAAGCCGGCGCGGCTCGTCGGGCGCCTTCGCCGGCCTGCTCCGCGAATTCGAAGCGTTGCGCGATTTCTTCGCCAGCGCGACGCTGGCGGCCGTTGTCGACGTGCCGTTCATCCTGCTGTTTCTGGCGGTGATCTGGGCCGTCGGCGGCTGGATCGTCATTGTGCCGCTGGTGATGGTGCCGCTTATCATCATCCTTGGCCTGGTGTCGCAGCCTGTGCTCGGGCGTCTCGCCAGCCAGGGCTTGTCCGAAGGCATGTCGAAACAGGGCGTGCTGGTCGAAGCGATATCGGGGCTGGAAACCGTCAAGTCGTCGTCGGCGGGGCCGATGCTCGCAAGGCGCTGGATGAAGGCCGTCGACGACCATGCCGCGTCGTCGCTCCGGCAAAGGCTGATCGCGGCCATCGGCGTCAACGCCGCGCAATCGGCACAGCAGATCTGTTATGTCGGCGTCGTCATCGTCGGGGTGTATCTGATTGCCTCGCGCGACCTGACCATGGGCGGGCTGGTCGCCGCCTCGATTTTGGCGGGACGTTGCGTCGCCCCGCTCGGCCAGATCGCCGGCCTGATGACACGGATCAGCCACACCAAGTCGGCCTACACCCAGCTCGACGCCCTGATGCAAGGCGGCGGCGAGGCGCGCGACGACGCCGACTATCTGCGGCGCCCCAAACTCGATGGCGGCATCGAGTTCCGGCGCGTCACTTTTCGCTACCCGGGATCGAGCATGCGCGCTCTCGACGACGTATCGTTCGTCATAAAACCCGGCGAGCATGTCGCCATCATCGGCCGCGTCGGTTCGGGCAAGTCGACCATCGCACGGCTGATCCTCAACCTGTACACGCCGGACGAAGGCGCGGTGCTCGTCGACGACGCCGATGTCCGGCAGCTGCACCCCGATGATCTGCGACACAATATCGGTGCCGTCCTCCAGGATTATTTCCTGCTGTCCGGATCCGTTCGGGAAAACATCGCCTTGGGCGAGGAGGCAATCGACGATGCGGCGGTGCTGCGCGCCGGCAAGCTGGGCGGCGTCCATGATTTCATCGGCCAGATTCCCAACGGCTATGACCTCAAGCTCGCCGACCGCGGCGAGGGCTTGTCGGGCGGGCAGCGCCAGACGATCGCCATTGCCCGGGCGCTGGCGCATGAGCGCCCGATCCTGCTGTTCGACGAGCCGACCAGCGCGATGGACATCCAGTCCGAACATTCGCTGATCACGCGACTCGAATCCGAACTGCGCGGCAAGACCGTCGTCCTCGTCACCCACCGCAAGTCGATGCTCAAGCTCGTCGACCGCGTCATCATCCTCGACCGGGGCAAGGTCATCGCCGATGGAGCGCGCGACGACGTCCTCAAATCGGTCGCGGTAAATTAGGAGCGGATCATGTCGTTCGCCAGAGTCGTCGACGTCCCCGTCGAAATCGCGCCGCGCCTCGCGTCGCGCTACATGCTCGCTACAATCACCGCCCTCACCGTGTTGGGGCTGGTCTGGGCGGCGCTCGCCAAGGTCGACGAAGTCGCCAGCGCCCCCGGGCGGGTGATTCCATCGCGTTCGCTCCAGGTCGTCTCGAACCTCGAAGGCGGCAGTGTCGCGGCCATCCTCGTCAAGGCCGGCGCGCGGGTGCAGGCTGGCCAGCCGCTGCTCCGGCTCGACTCGACGCAGTTCGACGCGGAGTTTGGCAAGACCAGCGAATCCTATAATGCCCTGGTCGCCCGCGCGGCGCGGCTCGAAGCCGAAGTCGCCGGACGGTCACCGGTTTTTCCAGCCGCGCTGCGCGCCTCCGCGCCACAGCTCGTCGCGACGGAACAGTCGCTTTACGCCGCAAGGCGGGCCGATGTCGGTGCGGCGAGCGCGGTCGAGATGGCCAAGCTCGATCAGGCGCAGCGCGGCCTTGCCCAGGCCGAGGCCGATGCGCTGGTTCGGGCCGAGGCGGCAACACTTGCGGCCACCGAGGTCGAGATGATCGCCCCGCTTGTCGAAAAAGGCATCGAGCCGGCGATGGAGTTGATTCGCGCCCGCGGCAACGCCGCCCAGACGCGCGGCGCCGCAATCAATGCCGAGCTCGCCATCCGCCGTGCCCGCGGCGCGGTAGCCGAGGCGCAGTCGGGGCTGCAGAGCGTCCGCGGTCGCTATCGCGCCCAGGCTGTCGAGGCGCTGACCGCCACGCGCGCCGAACTGGCGGGCCAGGGCAAGACCCTGCCGGCCTTGCAAGACCGGGTTCGGCGCACCGAAATCCGCGCGCCGATCAGTGGTACCGTCAATCGCGTCCTGGTGACGACGGTCGGCGGCAGTGTTCGTCCCGGCGAGCCTTTGGTCGAGATCGTGCCGTTTGATGACACGCTTGTCGTCGAGGCCAATGTAAAGCCCGCCGACATCGCTTTCGTCCATATCGGTCAACGTGCGACGGTCAAGCTCACCGCCTATGATTACTCGGTCTATGGCGCACTCGATGGCACTGTCGAGCGCATCTCGGCCGATGCCATTCTCGACGAACGGACCGGCGAAAGTCATTTCACGGTTCGCGTGCGGACGCAGGAAGGGCAGCTGCGGGCGAAGGATGGATCGCTTCTGCCGATCGGCGCGGGAATGGTCGCACAGGTCGATGTCATCGGCCAGAAACGGACTGTACTGAGCTATCTGCTGACGCCGGTAGCCAAGTTGCGAGACAATGCCTTCAGGGAAAAATAATCAAAACGGCGTGACCAAACCCATCACGCTCGGGCGCTCAAAATCGGAATCGATAGCCAAGGTTGGCGAGCCAGCTGGTTTCGCGTCGCGAACCCGATGCGAACCTATCATCATACGTCTGTCGGAGCAGGTTGGCGCCGACCTCGACTTCGAGCTCGAGCCGCCGGCCGGCCGCAAAGATCGTCCGCACCGAAGGCTGGACGCTGAACAAATGGCCATTGCCGATCTTGTCGTCCCGATACACGAGCGCGAGGCGCGGATCGAAGTGAAGCCGCGTCCCGACTGGAATGCGGGCGCGGATGTCTGCCGACGTCACCCGGAAGCGCGCGGCATCGGCATGGCGCACACCCAGCACCAGCGCATCACCCGGCCACAGCAGACCCGACCCGACGACCTGTCCGCCGAGATATATTTCGGTGCCCGTCGCCGCGAGCGCCGCGACGCCGCCCGATGCCGGCGTGCCGCGCGTATCGGTGACGACGATATCGGCATTGGCTTGCCATTGGCGCGACAGCGTTTGCGACCAGGTCAGGGTCAGCGACCGATTGCGCTGGCTGCGGTCCCTGGCAAGTTGCCGGATGACGTCGCGGTCGAAGTCGCGCTGGACGCTGTCGAGATCGGGCACGGCCTGGCCGATGATGGCATTCAGCGTCGTCAGCATCGGATAATGCACCTGCTCGGCGGTCAGGGACAGCGACGACCGCTCCGAGATCCGGTAGTTGCCGAGGATGCGTGCCATGCCGAGCGCGCCGAAGTGCACGTCATAGTCGACGATGCCGTGCAGGCCGAAGGCCCGACCGGTGTAGCGCGCCTCAAGGCCGAGGGCGCGGCGGTCGACCAACCCGCTGGCGCGCTGGTCGATCCAATAGGCGCTGGTCCACAGGGCGTCGCCAGCCAAGGACAGGTCGACGCTCATGCCATAGAAATGGCGGCCGTCATTGAAGAGCCCGAAACGGGTGCTTTGCACCGGGCTGCCGGCGACGAGGTTGAGGCGCACCGGCCCGCCAAGCTGGCCACCGACGCGGACGCCGTCGAAGCGGCCAAAGACCCCCGATCCCAGCAATTGCTGGCGCCCGATCCGTGCCGAAAGTCCGCTGGCGCGGTCGCGAATGTCGAAGTACAGCGCGTTGATGCGCTCGATATCGCGGCGACCGCGGCTTGATCTAACCAGCGCAACGGCGCGGAAGTCCTTGGTGATGGAACCCGCCGCCCGCAGTTGCAGATGCATGTCGCCGCGTTTCGCCGTCAGCACCGTGTCGGTCGCGGTCAGTATCTGGTCGACGTTGACACGGCGGTCGATGGTGGGCTCGCGGTCGGGCCGAAGCGCGTCGGTCAACACGCTCCGGCTGATGTCGCGGCCATAGAATTGCGAGACGATGCCCCGCAGTTCGGTGCGCCAGCGCGGAGCTGTCGCGGTGGCCGCGACGCCGGGCGGGGCCGCGACGCCGGGTGGGGTCGCGACGGTGGCAGGCGCCGCGATCGCCGCCAGGCGCTGCGTGACGCGCGCGGCGCCTGGCGTGCCGGCATAGCGGCCAAGATAGTCGCGGAAGGTCGCAGCGGCGGCATCGCCATTCCCCAGCCGCTGCTGGACGACGCCATGAAGTTCGAGGGCGCGGGGCGTGGCGGGACTTTCGGGCCGCGCGAGGATCGCTCGCAGCAGCGTTTCGGCCTGGCGGTATTGCCGGTCCCGTATCGCCGCCTCCGCCGCCGCTTCGGCGTCGGGCGCCGCCGCTTCGGCGTTGGGTGCCGCCGGTGCGGACGGTGCGGCCAGTGCCGCCGGTGCCGCCGCTGCCGCCATGATAACCAGTGCCACCGCGACGCTCATGACGCTGTCCAACGCATCATTGGCAGCGCCCGCGGCGCCGTGTTGCGGGCCTCCGCGGACTGAATCTGACTAAAATCGATGGTGTTGTGGCAATTCTCGCAATTGTTGTTGGTGGCCGGATGCCCGGCTATCTTGCCGGTCGCCTGGACGCCATTGTGGCAGCTGAGGCAATTTGTAACGATTCCGGCATGACTGAAGCGCTGGATCTGGGCAAAATCGACGGTGTTGTGGCAATTTTCGCAACTGTTGTTGGTGGCCGGATGCGTGGCGGTCTTGCCGGTCGCCTGGACGCCATTGTGGCAGCTGACGCAATTTGCAACGATTCCGGTGTGATCGAAGCGCTGGATCTGGTCCCAATGGATGGTGTTGTGGCAATTTTCGCAACTGTTGTTGGTGGCCGGATGCCCGGCTGTCTTGCCGGGCACCTGGAAGCCATTGTGGCAGGTGACGCAATTTGCAACGACGCCGGTGTGATCGAAGCGCTGGATCAGCCAGTCCCGCGTCGTGTGGCAGCTATCGCACGCCGTCGTCACCGGGATATGGCGAAACGTCTTGCCCTGGGCGACGATATTGTCGTGGCAGCCGGCACAGAGCCGCGGCGTGCCGGCGAACACCGCATCGGCATGGCACGCGTCGCAGGCGACTTCCTGGTGGCGGCCGTCGAGCGGGAAGCCGGTGGCGAAGTGATCGAAAGCATCGACGACCGAGCGCGCCGTGCCGGGGTTGAGCGACGCCAGCAGAGCGGCGACGGCGACGAGCGCCGAAAACAAAATGCGACGCATCATCGGCGGCCTCCAGGCGGGGCGGGCGCGGGCAGCCGCACCGTCTTGAAGGTGTCGCCGACGTGACAACTGCCACAGTTGCGGCCGAAGCGGCCTTCGTGAATGTCGTCGCCAGCGTGGCAGGCAAGGCAGTCGACACGCAACCGGGCCGTCGCTGCCGGTCGGGCATGGCAGGCATGACAGTCGAGCCGGCGATGCGGCCCGATCAGCGCAAAGCCGGTCTGCTTGTCATGGTCGAACCGCCCACCCCGCCATGCCGTCGGCTGATGGCAAACCGCGCAGTCCGGCCGGGCGCCGAGCCGACCGGCGTGCCATTTGTCGGCGTGGCAATCGATGCAGGCGATGCCGGCGGCGCGAAACGTCTTGTCGGCATGGCATTGGCGACAGTTGATCGCCGCGTGCCGCCCGAACAACGGCAGGCGCGTCAGGCCATGGTCGAAGCGCATGCCGGTGGTCCAGCTTTCGGCGCCATGGCAACTGCCGCAGGCCTTGCCCAGCACGCCGCGGTGCGGCTCGACGGCGGCATGGCAGCCGACGCAGGTCGTCGGCGGCGCACGCGCGGCGACCGGCGCGACATGACAGGCCTCGCAGGCGATCCGCGCATGTGCCCCCAACAGCGGGAATCGCGCGACTTTGCCATGATCGAAACTGGTCAGCTTCCACCCCGCCGGCGAATGGCAGGTGGCGCAACCCGGCCCGAACCGCCCCTTGTGGACATCATCGGTCTGATGACATGCCTGGCATTCGGTCGCCGGCTTGGGCCGTGCAGGCTTGCCGGCGCCGCCGTGGCAGCCGGCGCAAGTGACGCGCTGGTGGCGGCCGATCAGCGGGAAGCGCGTGGCGGTGTCGTGGTCGAAGACCGCGCCTTTCCACGCCGTCGTGCCATGGCATTGGCCGCAATTGGTGCCGCGCGAATCCTTGTGGATGTCGTCGTCCTTGTGGCAGCCGACGCAGGTCCGTGGGGCGCCTTTCCAGACCTCGGCGACATGGCACGCCGAACAGCGGGTGGTCTGATGCGCCCCGGTCAGCGCAAAGCCTGTGCCGCTATGGTCGAAGGCGCGGATCGGCTTCCACGCGGTTTCGGAATGGCACGTCGCGCACGCCGTCCCCAGGCGGGTGCGATGGACGTCATCGTCGGCGTGGCAACCGATGCACGTCGAGGGGGCGGCGCGGAACGGCGCTTTGCCGCGGTGGCAGGCGCTGCACGTCACGGCGCGATGCGCCCCGCGGATGACAAAATCGGTCTGGCGATGATCGAAGCTGGCCGGATTGATCCGCGTGATCGCAAAGGCGCGGCCCTTGTGCTCGGTGTGGCATTCCCGGCAGCCTTGGCCCGCGGCGGCGCCCCTGAGCGCTATGGCCTTGCCGTGGAGGCCGCGTTTGTTGCGGATATCGGCCGCCACCGGCGCGTGGCAGGCGAGGCACTGGCCAGCCTCGGCGCTCGGCGAGAAGGCGACATGGCACGCTTCGCACTTGGCCTCCAGCGTCGCATGCGCCTTGGCGAGCGGTCCGGGGTTGACCAGCCGTTCGATCGGGGTTTGGGCAAATCCGGGCGCGCCGAAACCGCCCAATAGCAGGATCAAGGCGCAGATGATGTCACGCGCGCGCATCAGTATCGGTGCACGGCAAAGACGTGGATCGACGCCGTAACGATAAAGAAACAATAGAGCGGCAGGTGCAGGACGTGCCACAGCGCGAACAGCCGCTCATAGACTGCGAAACCGGCGGCTTCGCGAACCGCGCGCAGATAGATCGAAAGATGGTGCGATGCCTCGCGCCGATGGTCGCTGAGATCGCGCGGCGACCAGTTCACCTCCGCGGCATGGTCGGCAAAGTGCCGGCCGATGGCGCGATTCAGCACAATTCCGATCCAGCGCGTGGTGACGGCAAGCGTCGAAAATGCGATCAGACTGCGCACGAAGCCGCCGCTGGCCGGGGTCGCGCGCGCCTCGAGCCTGGCCAGCTGCCGGCGCACGTCTTCGCCGGCATCGCCATCCATTTCGAGCGCGGTGCGCGACGCGACGATATCGCCCAACCGGTCCTGCAGTTCGACCTTGCGCTGCGAAATCCCGCCATAAACGTGCCGATAGAGCAGCCATCCGACGAGACCGGTGAGCACAACGACCAGCATCGACAGCAGCGCCACGCCGCTGTTGGTGGCCGAATATGTAAACCGCGCATGGAACAGCACGGCGAGCGGCCCGAGCAAGCCCAGCATGATGTGAAGCCGAAACCACAGCCCGACCGAGCCGAGCCGACGCAGGGCGGCGAAACGCTTGCGCAGCGGATAGGCGAGCAACACCAGCATCGTCGCGCCGCCGGCGATGCCAAGCCCATAGCCAAGGCCGTGACCGGGAGTGAGGCCCAAATCGAAGCGGTTTCGCCAGCCCCAGACTGCGGTCGCGACGAACAGCGCAAGGATGAACCACGACACGGCGCGCTCGCGATGCTCGCCTTTGACCACTGCAACGGGCACCCTTGCGGGAGAAACAGAATGGACACTGCCGAGTGTGTTCATACGCCTCCGCAGCCAAACGCGGCAGCCTCGACGGCTTGTTTCGAGGCAAGACCGGAACTCTCATGGTAATTTATGCCCGTCACCGGACGGAGTCAATTAGACCACAATAGCTGCCGCGCCGTCGGTGACCCTTGAAAACCAACGCTCCAGCCTTCGATGGCGGCAGGTTCATGTTGGTGAAAGCTGCGCGTGCGAGGATGGCGCGGCGCATGAGGCCCGTGGATCAACCGGGCAAAAAAGGACTTGCCGATTTTATGGATGCAGCACTTCTCGCCTATCTGATCCCGGCCCTGCCGATCTGGGCGGCCTATGGCGCGATACGGCGCAACAACCGCAAGCGGTATCTTGCCATCCACGAGGAAGCCCAGGAGGCCGGGCTGACCGAGCCGCCGTCGCTGCATCCAGTGATCGATGCGTTGAAATGCATCGGCTGTTCGTCGTGTATCAAGGCATGTCCGGAAGGCGATGTCCTCGGCCTGCTCGGTGACAAGGCCGTGCTCATCGACCCCAGCCGATGCATCGGCCACAGCGCCTGCAAGGCGGCCTGCCCGACCAACGCGATTACGCTGGTGTTCGGAACCGCCACTCGCGGCATCGACATTCCGCCCGTCGACAGCGATTTCCAGACGAACGTTCCGGGCATCTTCATCGCCGGCGAGCTTGGCGGCATGGGACTTGTGCGCAACGCCATCGAACAGGGGCGACAGGCAGTCGACGCGATTGCCAGGCGCACCGCCATCGAGCCCGCGGATGACGAAATGCTCGACGTGCTGATCGTTGGTGCCGGCCCGGCCGGGATTTCGGCGAGTCTGGCGGCCAAGCAGGCCGGCCTGCGTTTTCGCACGGTCGAACAGGACAGCCTTGGCGGCACGGTGTCGCACTATCCTCGCCACAAGATGGTGACGACCCAGCCGGTGACGCTGCCGATCTATGGCGAACTGCGCTTTCGCGAGATTCGCAAGGAGGCGCTTCTCGAAATCTGGTCCGACGTCATCGCCACCACCGGCCTCGAGATCGGCTTTCAGGAGCAGGTGTCCGAAATCGAGCGCGAAACCAATGGCTTCACGATCACGACTTCGGCAACGACCTACCATGCCCGCCACGTGCTTTTGGCCATCGGTCGGCGCGGCACGCCGCGGACGCTGGGTGTTCCCGGTGAAGAGCGCTCGAAGGTGGTCTATCGCCTCGCCGATCCCGAGCAGTATCGCGGCCAGTCCGTGCTTGTCGTCGGTGGCGGCGACAGTGCGCTCGAGGCGGCGCTGGCGCTTTGCGAGGAACCCGCGACCACGGTGACGCTGTCGTATCGGGCGACGAGTTTTTCGCGCGCCCGCAAGTCCAATCGTGACGGTGTCATTGCTGCCGCCGAATCGGGAAGGATGACGGTGCTGCTCGACTCGCATATCGAGCAGATTGACGAAACCAGCGTCCGCATCGTGGCGGATGGCACGACCTCCGACCTGGTCAATGATGCCGTCATCATCTGCGCCGGCGGTGTCTTGCCAACGGACTTCCTGCGCGCGGTCGGGGTCGAAGTCGAGACCCGCAATGGGGAAGTTTGACGTGTACGACGTTGCGGTGGTCTCCGACGTCGCTTAATCGCGCAGCAGGTCGTTGATGCCGGTCTTCGATCGCGTCTGGGCGTCGACCGTTTTTACGATGACGGCGCAGTAGAGGCCGGGGCCGGGGGAGCCGTCGGGGAGCGGCTTGCCGGGCTGGCTGCCCGAGACGACGACGGCGTAGGGCGGCACCTTGCCGATGTGGATTTCGCCCGTCGCCCGGTCGATGATCTTGGTTGAGGCGCCGAGGTAGACGCCCATCGACAGCACCGCGCCTTCGCCGACTTGCACGCCTTCGGCGACTTCGGCGCGGGCGCCGATGAAGGCGCCGTCGCCGATGATCACCGGCCCGGCCTGCAGCGGTTCGAGGACGCCGCCGATGCCGGCGCCGCCCGACAAATGGACGCCCTCGCCGATCTGGGCGCAGCTGCCGACGGTCGCCCAGGCGTCGATCATCGAGCCTTTGCCGACGCGGGCGCCGATGTTGACAAAGCTCGGCATCAGGATGGCGCCGGGGGCGATATAGGC
>JANNJH010000187.1:0-2740 GCA_031405775.1 Sphingomonadales bacterium
CCGGTGACCCCGGGCCGTTTTCATGCCGGCATGACGACCAACGATGTCGTTGTTTCAGGCGAGATCACCCCGCCTGGAATCGCTTTCAGTTTGATTGAAGCATTTCGTCATGCTGGCGCCAAGCCAGCATCCACCGATGCGCAGAGGCCCGGCCATCGGCGCTTGGCACAGCAGATCGTTGCGAGCACCCGACAGGCGGCGCCTCGCCCAACTATGGATGCTGGCCTGCGCCAGCATGACGATTCCTTATAAGTGAACGCGACCCTAGAATCCCGCCGGCAGCTCGAACTTCATTAGCAGGGTGCGTTGCATGCTGTTGAAATTGTCGTCGCTGATCAGGTAGATGAACGTCCGCCCGCCGCTGCGGCGGATGGCGAGGCCTTCCATATTGTCATAGGTCAGCGGCGGATCAAAGCGCGCCAGCACCCGCGTCGGTAGCGCCGCGCCGGGTCGTGAGGCCTTCAGCGCCGGGGCGAGATCGACGAGCGACAGCGCCGCGCCGACGCCGGTCGCCAGGCTGAAACGGCGGTGCAGCACCAGGATGCGGTGCTCGTCGAGGGCGATGGCATCGGTCGGGCTGTGGCCGTCGACGGTCTCGATGCCGATGTCGATGCTGCGGCCGCCGATGGTCAGCAGCGCCTGCGCCGAGCCATCGGGGCGGCGGGCGGTTTCCGAAATGACGATCCTGGCACCGCTGGGCAGCACCGCCATCGCCTCGCCGCCACCGTTCAACGGCCATCCGGTCATCGCGGTCAGCCGCTCGGTGCGGATCGGCACGGCGGCAAGCGAGGCCGGGCGGGCAGCGTCGATGCCGGTGAAATGCACCAGCCGGTGATCCTGTTCATAGACGATGGTGGCGGTGCCGGTGGCGGGGTCGTATTCCAACGCCTCGGCGTCGCCGGCGGCCTTGCTCGGAGTCGGCTTGCCGTCGGGTTGGAGAATCGGCGTCAGCACGGCATCGCTGATGCCAATCAGGCGGCCGCCGCGTTCGACCGTGGTGAAGGCCAGCCAGTTGCCGGTATCGGACAACCCGAGCATGCGGTCGCCGCCGCCGTCGCGCAGCCCGGAAATGCCGCCGAACAGCGGATTGACCGCGCGGATGTGGACGGCGCCGCGAAAACCCAATGCCCCGACGCTGGTCCGCGCCGGGTCGTCGCGATCGAGCGGTAGCGGAGTCGTCGAGACCGTCAGCGCCATGGCAGCAGGCACCGCGAGCGCGGTGTCCGGGCGCAGCGCCGCCAATCCGACGACGGCGGCCGAAACGAATACGGCTGCGGCGAAAATCCTCTCGAAGATCATGCCGAGGCCATAGCCGTTCCGCGCCACAACGGCTATCGCTGCCGGCGTCCCATGCTTGCCACCACCACTCCCCATGATGTGCTGCGCTCGGTCTTTGGCTTCCCGGCGTTTCGCGGGCAGCAGGAAGCCATCATCACCGACGTCTGCGCCGGGCGCGACGTGCTGGCGATCATGCCGACCGGATCGGGCAAGTCGCTGTGTTACCAGATCCCGGCGCTGGTCCGGCCGGGCTGTGCGCTGGTCATTTCGCCGCTGATCGCGCTGATGCAGGACCAGGTGCGGTCGATGCGAGCGTTCGGGGTGCGCGCCGGCGCGCTCAACAGCCAGTCGGACGATGCCGAGGCAACGATCCGCGCGCTCAGGGATGGCGAGCTCGACCTGTTGTATGTCGCCCCCGAACGCGCCGCGATGGAGGGGTTCCGGGCCTTGGTGGCGCGCGCCGAGATCGCCTTGATCGCCATCGACGAAGCGCATTGCGTCAGCCAATGGGGGCATGATTTCCGCCCCGAATATCGCCAGCTGAAATCGCTGTGCGACGCGCTGCCCGGCACGCCGCGCGTCGCCTTGACCGCCACCGCCGATGTGGCGACGCGCGCCGACATCCTGCAACAGCTCGGCATCAACCCCGATCGCATGGTGGTGGCCGGGTTCGACCGGCCCAATATCCGCTACGAAGTCACCCCAAAGCACGACAGCCATCGCCAGCTGAGCGCCTTTATCGCATCCCAGGCCGGGCGGCCGGGAATCGTCTATGCCCCGACGCGCGCCGTCACCGACCAGGTTGCCGGCTGGCTGGTCAAGGATGGGGTGAATGCCCGCGCCTATCATGCCGGGCTCGATGGCGCGACGCGGGCGCGCAACCAGGCCGATTTCGTCAAGTCGGAAGACATGGTGATGGTGGCGACGATCGCCTTTGGCATGGGCATCGACAAGCCCGATGTGCGCTTTGTCGCGCATATCGGCCTGCCGAAATCGATCGAATCCTATTATCAGGAAACCGGACGCGCCGGGCGTGACGGCGACCCGGCGGTGGCGCATCTGTTGTGGGGGGCCGAGGATATCGCCCGGGCACGCGGTTTCATTTCGCAAAGCGAGGCCAGCGAGCAGCGCAAGACCGAGGAGACGCGGCGGCTGGGCGCGCTGATCGCGTTTCTTGAGACGGGGGGCTGCCGGCGCATCCCGCTGCTCGAATATTTCGGCGAGCCGCGCCCGGCACCGTGCGGGAATTGCGACAATTGCCTCAACCCGCCGGCGTTGCAGGACGTCACCGAGGCGGCGCGCAAGCTGTTGTCGGCGGTATACCGCACCGGGCAGCGCTTTGGCGTCGGCCATCTGATCGACGTGCTGACCGGCAAATCGGGCGAGAAGGTCACCAAGTTCGGCCATGACAAATTGTCGGTGTTCGGCATCGGCACCGACCTTTCAGGCGACAGCTGGAAAA
>JANNJH010000188.1:0-2792 GCA_031405775.1 Sphingomonadales bacterium
GACAGCGGGATGATCTTGCCGAGGCGAAAGATTTTCAGCCGCAGCTGGTACGGCGCATCGCCGTCGTTGCGCATCAGGCGAACGGCGCGATCGCGATCGTCGTGGAGATGGCTGAGCGCGACAAGGTCGGCGGCGGCTTCGGCGGCGCTGTGCCGGGCGCGATAACTTGGCGACAGCGCCCGGCCATGGCTGAGCGTCAGCCGGGCGGCGCGGACCGGGCCGGCGACGGCGACCAGCGCGGTTTCAAGGTCTTCCTCCCAGCCGCGCACCAGCTGGCGCAGGCGGCGATCGAGATCGGCCTCGGTGGCGGCGTCGAAGCGCGCGGCGGCGGCGGTTTCGTTGGCGGCTCCGCCTGTGGCTGGCATGCGGACGACATAATGCACGCGGGCCAGCCCCTCGGAGCGCAGTTCGACCTCAAATCGGCTGAGTTTGCCGCCGGTGGTGTCGGTCAGCATGCGGCCGACATTTTCCCGAATGCCGCTGGTATAGCTGTCGCGCGGCACATAGACGAGCACCGAGAGGAAGCGGCCAAAGGCGTCGGCGCGGGCAAACAGCTTGGGCCGTGGCCGGTCGAGCAGTGACAACAGCCCCAGCGCCATCGTCTTCAGCCGCTCGGCGGTGGCTTCGAAAAGCTCCTCGCGCGGGAAGGTTTCGAGGACATGGACGAGCGCCTTGCCGGTATGGCCGGATGGCGAAAAGCCGAGCGAATCGATGACTTCGCCGACCTTGCGACGCAGCAGCGGCACCTGGCGCGGCGAGGTGCCCAGCGCTGCCGAAGTGTAGAGCCCGAGGAAGCGCGTTTCCGAAATGACCCGGCCCTGGCGATCAAAACCCTTGACCGAGACAAGATCGCCGTTGACGCGGCGATGGACGCTGACGACAGCGCCGGCCTTGGTGATGAGCAGCGGTTCGGGCGACGCGAGCAGCGCCTTCAGCGCCCGCGGCGTGTCGGCGGCGCCGGCCTCGCCGCTCCACAGCGGATAGGCGGGATCGCGCAGCAGGCCGAGACCCTCGCCGGTGGTCGGCTGCATCGCCGGATCGTCGAGATCGCCCGACAGGTCATAGCGGCGCACCCCGAGCAGGGTGAAATTGTCGGCGGCGAGCCATTCGAGGAAGGCACTGGCCTCGGCGGCGCGATGCGGCGCGACGGGGGGCGGGTTCTCGGCCATGTCCTTGATCGCCTGGCGCAGCGCCGCCAGCATCGCCGGCCAGTCTGCGACCGCGGCATCGACGTCGACAAGGACTTTTTGGAGCGCCTGGACGAGTTCGCCGCGGGCTTTGGCGGAGGCGCGCTCGATCTCGACATAGATCATCGATTCGCGCGTCACGCCCGAGGCGAGCGGGCCATTGGCCAGGCCGATGACTTCGACAAGCACGCCATCGGCATCGCGGCGGACATCGATGACCGGGTGCAAAAGCCGATCGATGTCGAGCCCGGCGGCGGTGATCGCCGCCGATGTCGAATCGACGAGGAAGGGCCGGTCCTGGCCGATGATGGCGAGCGTCATCAGCCGGCGGCGCGGCGACAGGCTGGAGCTGTCGTCGGCTTCGGCGGTATCGAGATGGACGATATGGTCGCCGGGCACCCGCCGGGCGGCGGCGGCGGCGACGAAACGGGCGATCGCCGACCGGCCGGCATCGTCGAGGTTTTCAAGCTCGCCGGGCAGCGCGCTGTCGAACAGCGCCGTGGTCAGCGCAATCTCGTTGGTGGGGGCGATGGCGGGCGCGATGGCGGGCATCGCCTGCGTGCCGCCGGGCGTCGCTGGCCGCTTGACTGTCAATGACACAATTTCGCTCCGCTGGCGGCTGGCGCGGCGATTATGCGTCCGCGCGTCGGGCGAGAGCAAGCTCACATCGAGGTAACCGGGCATGTCAGCGATCACTTTCTGGCAGGAATGGATCGATTATCGTCGAAATCGGTCGCACAAGACGCAAGGATGCGCCCAATTCGCGGCGCAATCGCGTCGTCGCGGCGCGATCAAGCATTTCGCGCCAATTGACGATGACCTGGACCCGTTCGGGAATTCGCCCCGGATCGGCGGCGCTATCACCGGCGCCGATCGGCAGCGCGATGCCGCGCATCAGGATCAGCGCGCGCGCCGGGGTGCCGATGCTGGCTTCGAACGGCAGCGGCCGCGGATCGATGGCGATAAGGTCGCAGGCGGCGCGCAGTTCCGCCGCCAGCCCCCCCTGCCCACCAAGATGCATTTCCGGCGCAAGCCCGAAAGTGGCGGCAACGCTCGCTCCGGCGCTTTCGATGCGGGCGACGCCGGCCGGATCGGCGATGACGAGGCTGTTGTCGTCGAAGCCGGCAACGCGGCAACGGCCACCGGCGTGCCAGCGATCGAGCGCCTGCCCGGCCATGCGGCGTTCGACGACGACGAAATGCGGCGGCATTTCAAAGCGCAGGTCGGTCCATTCGATCGCCGCGGCACCGCGCATAGCCATTCCCTTTTGTCGGGCGCTTCCCGACAGGAATAACGGCGCTGGTGCAGCGAAGTTGATGCGCACCCCGCGACACGCTTGCGGCCCGGCCCCGCGCCTGATAGAGGCTCGCGCCCATACCGTAACGTGCCGCTTTAGCTCAGCCGGTAGAGCACATCATTCGTAATGATGGGGTCAGGTGTTCGAGTCACCTAAGCGGCACCATACCTCAAAACATCGTTGAAAAACAATCGTCTAGGGGAATGTTGCGCCCGAACTGTAACGCAAGGGTGTTACACAGTTTGGGAGCGAAGGAGGGGTTAACGGCTTCAGATCGCTCACAAAAACGTCGTGCTGACTGTTACACA
>JANNJH010000189.1:0-5645 GCA_031405775.1 Sphingomonadales bacterium
GTCGCCCACCGCGAGCCCGGTGACGTCGGGACCGATGGCTTCGACCACCCCGGCACCCTCATGGCCAAGGACGATCGGCAGCGGCACAGGGAAGCCGTCACGGGCGACAAGATCGGTGTGGCACATGCCGACACCGACCATGCGGACACGGACTTCGGACCCGCGCGGCGCCGCGACAGCGATGTCCTCGATGACAAACGGCCCGCCGACAGCGCGGATGAGCGCCGCGCGTGCAATCATGGTCTCGGTCACGATGTAATCCTTTCAAGGCTGTCGGATGTCGTCGTCAAAGCCCATCACGGCGAACCATTTGCGGTCCCGTTTGCGCCATCGCGCCGGACGCTGTGCCCGCCAAAAGAATGGCAACGAGATGCAATGCTGGCGTTCGTTCCATAGTCGACCTGCCCAGATAGTCACTTTGTTGCGAGGCCTGCTGACCAGGCGTATTATTGCGTGACCTTGATACGCAAAATATCGCCGCTCCAGACAATGTCAACCGCTTTACGACTTTGCGAAACTGGGTCATGAAGGGGCGGTTCGACGGCGGCTGATCGCTGCTCGCCGCCAGCGAGGCCGGCATCACGGCCTTGACTGCCCACGGAATTCCACTCGCCGACATCCATAACGACACGTTCACCGACGCCAGCAGCCGCGCCGCCTGAAAGGAACCATCAAATGAAACTCGACCGCGATTCATTCTTCATCGGCAACCAATGGGTTCAACCATCGTCCTCTAAGCGGTTCCAGCTGATCGGCGCGTCGACCGGCGAGGTCATCGCCACAGTCCCTGAAGGCGCCGAGGCTGATATCGACGCCGCCGTAGCCGCTGCTCGCGACGCCTTTGAAAACTCCGGCTGGGCGACGTCGACGCCCGCCGAGCGCGCAGCCGTCATGCAGCGTTTCATCGCGGCGCTCGCCCGGCGCGGTCCCGAGCTGGCGGCCGCCGTGAGCATGCAGAACGGCATGCCGATCTCGCTGAGCGGGATGCTCGAAGGCGAATTCTCGATTGGCGTCCTGGCTTATTATGCCGGGCTTGCCGAGGCGATGACCCTCGTCGATGTCCGCCCGTCGCAGATGGGCAAGGAAACCCTTGTCGAGCGTTCGCCCATCGGCGTCGTCGCGGCGATCGTACCGTGGAACTTCCCCGTCACCCTGGCGCTGAGCAAGATTGCCCCAGCGATGGCCGCGGGCTGCACGATGGTCATCAAACCATCGCCCGGCACGATCCTCGACAGCTACATCCTTGCCGAAGCGGCGCTGGAGGCCGGCGTCCCGGCGGGCGTCCTCAACTGGGTCGCCGCGGACCGTGCTGTCGGCGCCTATCTCGTCTCGCACCCCGGCATCGACAAGGTCGCCTTCACCGGTTCGACCGGCGCCGGCCGCATCATCGCGCGAACCTGTGGCGAGCTATTGCGGCCGGTCAGCCTCGAACTCGGCGGGAAGTCGGCGGCGATCGTCCTCGAAGACGCCGACCTCGGCGCCTTCCTGCAGGGCATCCCGATGGCATCGATGCTCAACAATGGCCAGGCCTGTTACAACGGCACCCGCATCCTCGCGCCCGCCAGCCGCTACGGCGAAGTCGTCGCCGCCGTCGCCGGCATGGTGTCGTCGCTCACCGTCGGCGATGCGATGGACCCCGCGACCCATGTCGGCCCGATGGCGTCGGAAGCGCACCGCGATCGCGTCGAGGGCTATATCGCCAAGGGGCGCGGCGAAGCCCGGCTGGTGGCCGGCGGTGGACGCCCGCGCGGCCTTGATCAGGGCTGGTTCGTCGAGCCGACGGTGTTCGCCGATGTCGACAATTCGGCGGTCATTGCCCAGGAAGAAATCTTTGGACCCGTCCTGTCGATCATCTCATATCATGACGATGCCGACGCGGTGCGGATCGCCAATGATTCGGCCTTCGGCCTGGGTGGATCGGTCTGGAGCAGCGACAGCGAGCGCGCTATCGGCGTCGCGCGGCGGGTGCATACCGGCACCGTCGGCATCAACGGCTACATGCCGTCGCTCGGGTCACCCTTCGGCGGGGTCAGGGACAGCGGGCTGGGGCGCGAGTTCGGCCCCGAAGCTGTCGCTGGCTACCAGCAGCTCAAGTCGATCTATGTAATGGCCTAGACTCTCGCGCCTCAGCCGGCGCCGCGCGCCCGAAAGGCGAAGGGGCCACCCAAATAGGCCGGGTAGCCGGCTTCGCGAACAGCTGCATAATCGGCGAGGCGGCGCTCGTCGGGCGCCAGACCGGGCGCGACCGCGAGAACAGCGTCGCTGATCGCATCGAGGCTGGCGCGGGCGGCCGCGCCTGGCACGGTATCGACCCAATAGCCCGGTTCGGCGCGCCGGCGCAGCGGGGTGACGGCACCACCGCCGGCAAAGCCCGCGGACGCCAGCGCGTCGACCGGGCTGGCCGCGATGACGCGGCGGACGGCGGCGACGACCGGGGCGATGAACGCCGGCATCTCGCCGCGCTTCTGGCGGCGTTCATAATCTGTCTTGGCGAGGAACAGCCCCTGGATCATGTTGCGGGCTTCGGGCCGCTGGATGAGATGGGCAAAGATCGCCATCTCGCTGCGGATGGCGCCGTCGAAGCCCTGTGGCCCGCCGAATTCAAGGCAATCGAGGATGGCAAGCGGCGCTGGATAATGGCCAAGCGTTTCGGCGAGGATTTTGGCCCGCATCGGTGCGATGACGGCGCCCAGCGATGCGGGCGTCGCCGGCATCCATTCGAGCGCGTCCCATGGCTGAACCGGCGCCGACGCGGAAAGACACCAATTTTCCGCGGCCGCGACCTCCTCGCCCAAAGGCACGAGTTCGTCGACAAGGCCCGCGGTTACCGCCGCGGCACCCGACAGCCGCGCGCCTTCAAGCAGGATCGGCAGCGCCGCTTCGACGCCGATCAATCGCGGCAGCCGCTGTGTGCCACCTGCCCCCGGCAGCAGTCCGACGAGCGACTCGGGCAGACCAAGCGCGGCATTCGGCGTATCGGCAAGGACGCGGTAGTGCGCGCCCAGCGCCAGCTCGCAGCCGCCGCCCAGCGCCAGCCCGGCGATCGCGGCAGCGACCGGCTTGCCGGCGGTTTCGAGGCGGCGAATGGCGTGGCTGAGCGGGAAAAAATGATCGAAGGCGATGTCGAAACGGGCGTGCGGCGGCGCCGCCATGATCATGTCATAGGCTAGCCCAAGTTCGATCAGATCGGCGCCAGCGCAGAACGCCGATGGTTTGCCCGAGCGGATGACGACGCCGCGCACATCGGCTGTGGCAAGCCAGTCGGCAAAGGTGCCGAGTTCGTGGATCGCGGCATTCGAAAAGACGTTCATCGACCGCTCGGGAACGTCGAAGACGAGATGGACAAGGCCGTTGGATTGCAGTTCGACACGGAACTGTCTCAGCGCGGGAATATTGGTCATGACGGCCTTTCGGGTCAGGCGGATTTACGAAAACTTGCCGGCATCGTCGCGCACCGGGGTCGACTGGATACCAAGCGCGCGCGTCGCGCTCAAAGTCAGGCAGCTTGCCCGAGATCGGTGCAGGCGTTGCACCAGAGCGAGCCGCCAGTGGTCGGGTTGACGACAATTTTGGAGGATTGCTTGATGACCTTGTTGCCTGGCACGGTGTTTCTCCTAGAATCTTGATGCGTAGCTCGACCATCCGGCCCGCAGCGCGTCCCGGTGATCCGCAGCGGCGATTGCGATCAGCGCCCCGGCCCGCTCGGGATAGCTTTTGCCGCGCAGATCGGCGGCGCCGAACTCGGTCACGATGATGTCGGTGTCCATCCGCCCGAGCGACACCGGGCCGGCACCGGCGCCGGGCAGCACGATGCGGCTGATGCTGCCCCTGGCGGCGGTCGCGGCAAGCGCGACGATGCGCAGGCCGCCGGCGACTTTCGCAGCGCGGGCAAAGTCGGAAGCGCCGCCCGGCCCCGACATCAGACCCTTGGGACCCAGCTCGGCATAGGCCTGACCGAACAGATCGACCTCCATCGCCGAGTTGATGGCGACGAAGTTCTTTATGCCGGCGATAATCCCGGCGTTGTGGGTGATCGACACCGGCTGGAACCGGAACGCCGGGCCAGCGATCGCGGCGTAAAGACGTTCGGAACCGATGGCGACGCCGGCGGTGACGGCGACGCCGGAAGCGAGGGCGCCGGCGGCTTCGAGATCGGCGACGGCATCGCCGATGAGGCCCGAATGGATACGCAGATCGCGGCGGCCGGTCAGGGCGCGCAACACCGCGCCGGGGACCTTGCCGAGCCCGGTCTGGAGCGTCGCGCCGTCGGTGATGAAGGGGGTGATGTGCGCGGCGATGGCGTCGGCGACGGGGTCGCTGCCGGTCTCGGACTGTCCCAGGCAGGCTTGGCCGGCTTGCGCGAAGGCAGTGATTTCGGCGAAGGGTATCCCGGCATGTCCGGCGGTTCGCGGCAGCGCTGGGTTGATATGGGCGATCCGCACCGGGATGCGCGGCCAGAGTTCGGCGAGGAAATCGACCGCCGGCCCAAAGCTGCAATCGCCTGCAGCATCGGGCGGGGTCACCATCATCAACGCCGCATCGATACGGACGCTGCGCAGGCGATCGAGGATGTCGTTGTAACACAGCGGCAGGAATTCGACTGCGGCACCGGCGCCCTTGAGTTCGGGGGTGACGAAGAAGGTTTCGACCCGGCAGTCGGTGTTGGCGAGATAGGTGTGCGTGTTGAGGCCGGGCACGAAAATACCGGTGAAGGTCATCGCGCCCAAAGCCTCGCCCGCCGCGATCACCGCCCCGGCAAGCAGCAGCGATTCGCCCGACGCGCCAGCCACCAGCGTTCGCCCGCCGGCGGGGAGCACCGCGGCGAGATCGGCCGGATCAAAGCGGATGGGCGCCATGGTCCGGCCGATCCCGTTATTTCACATATTTGTGGAAATCGGGCTTGCGCCGCTCGGTGAAGGCGCGGACGCCCTCCTTCGATTCCTCGGTGTCATAGAACAGCTTGACGGCGTTGAGCGCCATCTGGCTGATCCCGCGGATATTCTCGCTGTCGGCATTGAACGAGCGCTTGGCCAGCGCCAGTGCCGTCGGCGAGCGTTCACCCAGAATCTCGGTCCAGGCATTGACGGCCTCGTCGAGTTCGGCGGCGGGAACGACCTTGTTGACAAGGCCCATTTCAAGCGCCTGTTGCGCTGTGTATTGCTCGTTGAGGAACCAGATTTCGCGGGCCTTCTTGTCGCCGACATGACGCGCGAGCAGCGCCGTTCCCCAGCCGCCATCGACCGAGCCGACCTTGGGGCCGACCTGACCGAACTTGGCGGTGTCGGCGGCGATGGTGAGGTCGCACAACGTCGCAAAGACATTGCCACCGCCGATGGCAAAGCCGTTGACCCGGGCGATGACTGGCTTGGGCACGTCGCGGATGATCGATTGAAGCTCGTCGATCGGCAGGCCGACGATACCGCGACCATCATATTGGCCTTCATGCGCGCTCTGGTCGCCGCCGGTGCAAAACGCCTTGTCGCCGGCGCCGGTCAGCACGATCGAGGATACGCCCCTGTCATCGGCGGCGAGCTTGAACGACATGATCAGCTCTTCGATGGTCTTGGCGCGAAAGGCATTGTAAAGCTTGGGGCGATTGATGATCACCCAGGCGGCACGGCCGCGAACTTCGTATATGACATCTT
>JANNJH010000190.1:0-2925 GCA_031405775.1 Sphingomonadales bacterium
CCTTGCAGGTCAAGCGCATCCCGATCGCCATCGACAAGACCCCGCTGCGCGTCGAAGGCCTTGTCGGCGGCAACCTCGAACGCACCTTGCGCGGCGCCGGCATCCCTGCCCGCCTCGCCGGCGACTTCATCAGGACCATGGGCTATGCCGTCGATTTCCAGCGCGGCGTCGGCAAGCGCGACCGTTTCGACATCATCGTCGAACGCGATACGGCCGAAACCGGCGAAGTGCGCTATGGCGGGCTGTTGTTCGCCGGCCTCGATCGCGCCGGCAAGGACCCCATCGAGCTTGGCCGTTTCGATCTCGGCGGGCGGCCGGAATTCTTCCGCGCCAATGGCGAAAGCGCCCGCAAGGGCCTGATGCGCACCCCCGTCGATGGCGCGCGGCTGACTTCGGGCTTCGGCATGCGCTTTCACCCGCTGCTGGCCTATTCGCGGATGCACCAGGGCGTCGATTTCGGCGCACCGACCGGCGCGCCGATCATGGCGGCCGCAAGCGGCACCGTCGCCTTCGCCGGGCGGCATGGCGGCCATGGCAATTACGTCCTGCTCAAGCACACCAAGGAGCTCAAAACCGGCTATGCCCATATGTCGCGCTTCGCGGTGCGCGCCGGACAAAGCGTCGCCCAAGGCCAGGTCATCGGCTATGTCGGCTCCACCGGCATGTCGACCGGGCCGCACCTGCATTACGAAGTCTGGCTGCGTGGGCGGGCGACGAACCCGGTGGCGTTGAAGTTCATCGGCGGCTCCCAGCTTGCGGGCGGCAACCTCGCCCGTTTCCTGTCGAGCATGAACCGGATGCGCAGCCTGGTGGCGACCGGCGCCGCCATTGCCGCCACCGAACCCGAAAAGCGCCCCGGACGGCGCCGCATCCGCGGGGCCTGATCGCGGGCGTAGCCCGCCGGGCCTGATCGCGGCGTAGCCACCGCCGCCACCAGCCGCTATCGAAAATTGTATGCGCCGTTTCCTCGCTCTCCTGCTGCTCGTCGCCGCCCCGGCGCACGCCTTCCCGGTGCCGCAACGCCAGGTCGCGCGCATCGTCAGCCCGACCTGGGCCGACGAGGACAGCCGCGACAAGGCCGGGGAAGCCGTCAATGTGCTGCGCATCCTCGATATCCACGCCGGGCAGACCATTGCCGATATCGGCGCCGGCAGCGGCTATTACACCATGCGCGTGTCGCCGGTGGTCGGGCCGCGCGGGCTGGTCATCGCCCAGGACATCGTGCCGCGCTACCTCAATCGACTGAAGCTGCGGACCCAGCGCGCCGGGCTGCGCAATGTGCGCTTTGTCCGCGGCACGCCGTCCGATCCGCGGCTGCCACGCGCCAGCATCGATGTCGCGCTGCTCATCCACATGTATCATGAAATCGCCCATCCCTACGCGCTGATCTACAAGCTGCGCGCCAGCCTCAAGCCCGATGGCCGGGTGGCGATCGTCGATCTCGACCGGCCATCGGGCGAACATGGCATGCCAAAGGGGCTGCTGGTCTGCGAGGTCAGGGCGATGGGGTTTGCGCTGGTCTCGATCACCGATCTCGATCCGGGTTATTTGGCGGTGTTCAAGCTCGCCGCGCCGGTCGACCCGGCAACGGTCAGGGCCTGCCGGGCGTAGCCCCCGGCGGCGGTCAAGGCCGGGCGTAGCCCCCGGCAAACGGTCAAGGCCGGGCGAGCGTAGCGCCGTCACCCCCAGCGCCCGAACGGAATCACCCCGGCATAGACCTCAATCCCGGGTTTTCCCGGCAATTCCCCGCCTTCGCGCAGCCGATAGGCGTCGGCGACGATGCACGCCTGCTGCTCGATGCCATAGCGCGCGAAACTTTTGCCCGGCGACAGGTCGTAGCGATAGCGCGCCAGCGGCGGCCGCGCCAGGATCAGGTTGCGGCCATGCTGGCGCTGCCAGACATGGACCATCTCGTGGACGAAATGCGCCCGCATCCCCAACGGCTCGGCGGCATAGTCGGCGCACCAGCTGGAGCCGCCCGGATGGCACCAGATATGGCCATCGGGCGCCATCGTCACCGATCTCGGATGCAAGGCCCAGAATTTCTGGCAGCGCACCGTCACCGCATCAAGGTCGATGGTGTCGCCGAACACCGACGTCGCCAGCCCGCGCTCGGCGGCGGTCAGCGGCCGGACCAGCGGCCTATTTTCGGGCATCGTCTTTGGCAGCCTTGACCACGGCATCGGTCGTCACTTTGGCGCCGCTGGCGAAATTCAGCGTGATCGGCAGCGATTTCGGCGCGCCGGTCAGCCCATAGATCATCAGGTGGTTGCCGCCCGAAGCAAAACGCACCGTGCCGCCGGCCGGCACCATGACCCCAGCCAGCTTCGCCATCTTCATCACCCCGCCCGCCATCGACATGCTGTGCAACTCGATGCGCACGCCCGGCGCGCTCGCCCCGACCAGCCGGTCGGGCTTGTCGCCGCCGCCGATGGTCAGATATCCCGCCGACGGCCGCCCCGGCACCGGGTTCATCCGCACCCAGGCGTCGCTGGCGCGCGGAACGCTGCGATCCAATGCCGTCTTTACCGGTGGCGGCGCGGCGAGCGCCGGCGCCGCGGCGAGGATGACGAGGGCGGCGAGAACGATGCGCATGGGATGTCCTTCGACTTGGTTGCGGACATCATTTTACGACGACGGCGGTTGCTTGTCATGCCCGCAATGCCCTCGCAATGGCCCTCGCCATCACCGGAGCGAGTAAGGCCCAAACCGGCTTGCAGCCCCCGGCCCCCCTTCTTATATGCGCCAGCGCTATTGAACGCCCAAAAGTGACGCTTATCTGACACTCGACCGGGACGATGGGCGGCGCTGCTTCTGGGCCGCCCATCGGGTCCAAAGACAATGGATGGAACGGAAACATCATGGCTAAAGTCATCGGAATCGATCTCGGCACCACCAATTCGTGCGTCGCCATCATGGAAGGCT
>JANNJH010000191.1:0-4562 GCA_031405775.1 Sphingomonadales bacterium
GTCATCGAGGCGTCCTCGGCGAAGAAGCGCAGATCGCACATCATGGCGAGGACCGATCCGCGTCAACCTGCCGCTTTATGACGAGCCGGCGCAGCGTTATTGCCCGGCGGGGGTATTTGAGGTGGTTGGGCTGGACACCGACGAGCCGCGTTTCCAGATCAACGCGCAGAACTGCGTCCATTGCAAGACCTGCGATATCAAGGACCCTTCGCAGAATATCACCTGGGTGGTGCCGGAGGGTGGCGGCGGGCCGAATTATCCGAATATGTAGCGCAGCGCGGCCAAGCGCAGCGAAGCGGCGCGCGGACTCGCGCAAGCTCGGCCGGCGGGGCGGTTGGCATTGCCAACCGAACCCGTCCGACGTCAGCACGGGCTTTGCCCGTGCCACTTGCTTGCTTCCCTCCTTGCCGTCCTTCCTTCCTTCCTTCTAAACCGCGCGACAGGGGGAATCTCTCGACTCCCAGCCGCTTCCGCGTCACTCTCTCGCGCCATGCGGAAAACCCTCGCCCTGATCCTTCTCGCCGCCGCCGCCACCGGTGCCGCCGCGCGCCAGACCCAGCCGCTAGGACCCGATTCCGCGCTCCACGGCTATGTCCTTGGCCGCTACGCCCATGCCGATGACGAACTGGCCCGCGCCGCGCGTTATTTCGACCTGGCGCGCAACCGGGACCCTGGCCATCCGGCGTTGACGCGCCGCACCTTCGAACTCGCGGTTGTCGCCGGCGATCGAATGCTGGCGATCGAACTCGCCGGGCAGCTCGCGGCGTCCGGGCAGGCCGATTCCGATGTCGCGTTGGTGCGCCTGGCCGATGCCGTGGTGCGCAAGGACTGGAGGGCTGTCGATGCGACCCGCACCAGTATCGCCAATGCCGGCTATGCAGCGGTCGTCGCGCCGATCGTCGAGGCGTGGACGCTGTTCGGTCGCGGCACGGCGGACGCCGGGCTGGCGCGGCTCGATCCGGCCAATTTCAACGGCTTTGCGCGCTCCTACATCGCCGAACAGCGCGCCCATATGCTGGCCGCGACCGGCCGATGGAGTGAAGCGGCGGCGGCTTATGCCGAACTGCGATCCGGCACCGGCGCCGGCATTATCTTCCTGCGCCAGGGTGAGGCCGATGCGCTGGCACAGGGCGGTGACCGGGCCGCCGCGCTGAAATTGCTGGATGGCGACGAGCCGACCTTGGTGGCGGCGCGCAAGCGGCTGGCGGCCGGCAAGCGCATCGGCGCGTTGGCGCCCGATGCGCGGCGCGGCATCGGCTGGATGGCGTCGCGGCTGGCGTCCGACCTCTCACGCGACAAGCCGGTGCCGCTGGCGTTGCTTTTCGCCCGGGTCGGCACCTTCCTGGCGCCCGATGTGATGGCGACGTGGCTGGTCTGCGGCGATGTGCTGGCGCGCAGCGATCAACGCGTTTCGGCGCTGGCCGCCTATGGACACGTCCCCGCCGGCGACGCGCTCGCCGATGCGGCGCAGACGCGGCGCGCCGAGGTGCTCGAAGCGCTGGGCCGCGGTAACGACGCCGGGAATCTGCTCAAGGCGGCGACGCTCGGCCCGGCCCGGCGGCAACCGCCGATGACTGGACTCGGCTGGCGGATTGGCATCGCCGCGCCGATCGCTTTGCCGACGCTGGCGCGGCCTATGGCCATGCGATCGCTGTGTCGGGGGCCGGTCAAGCAAGCTGGGGGCTGTTTTTCCTGCGTGGCAGCATGAACGAGCGCGGTGGTAATTGGCCGGCCGCCGAAGCCGATCTGCGCGAGGCGCTGAAACGCTCGCCCGACGAACCGGCGGTCTTGAACTATCTCGGCTATTCGATGCTCGATCGCGGCCAGGGGGCCGCCGAATCCGCGGCGTTGATCGAACGCGCCGCCAAGCTGCGCCCCGGCGATGGCGGCATCATCGATTCGCTTGGCTGGAGCCAGTATCGCCAGGGGCGGTTCGCCGAGGCGGTCGAAACGCTGCAAAAGGCGTCGGCGCTCGAGGCGACCGATGCGACGGTGACCGAACATCTGGGCGACGCCTATTGGCAGGTCGGGCGACGGATCGATGCGCGTTTCCGCTGGCGCGCCGCGCTCGATCTCGATCCCACCGCCGACCAGAAGAAAACGCTCTCGGCCAAGCTGGATTATGGACTCGACGCGGCGTTGGCGATGGTGATCGCGTCGGCGACGGCTGGGGCGACAGCTGGGGCGACGGCTGGGAAATAGCGGCTGGCCGAGCATGATCCTGACCGAATCCGCGCCTGCCAAGCTCAACCTTGCGCTCCACCTGCGTCGGCGCCGCAAGGATGGCTATCACGATCTCGAAACGGTCTTTGCCTTCACGCAATTCGGTGATGAGCTGTCGGTGGCGCCGGCCACGGGCCTGTCATTGTCGGTCGGGGGCGATTTTGCCGGGCCAGCGGGGCAGGGGCCGGACAATCTGGTGATGCGCGCGGCGCGGGCGCTCGCCGATGCCGCGGGCGTCAGCGACGGCGCGGCGCTGCGGCTCGAAAAACGCATTCCGGTGGCGGCGGGGCTTGGCGGCGGTTCGGCCGATGCCGCGGCGGCGTTGCGGCTGCTCAACCGCTTCTGGGGGATCGATTGGCCGTTGGCGCGGCTGGTGGCGCTCGCCGAAGCGCTGGGCTCGGATGTCCCGGCGTGCGTCGCGTCGCGGACCTGCTTTGGCGAAGGCCGCGGCGAACGGCTGGCGGCTTGGCCTGTGGCGCTTTCGGGAACCCCTGTGCTGCTGGTCAATCCCGGTGTCGCCGTGCCGACCGGGCCGGTTTTTGCTGGCTGGGACCAGCGCGATCATGGCGGCATTGCCACCGGCGCCAGGCTTTCGGATCTGCGCAACGACATGACCGCGGCGGCGATCGCCATCGCCCCGGTGATCGGCGCGGTGCTCGATGCGCTCGCATGCGCCGGCGGCGCGGTGCTGGTGCGGATGAGCGGGTCGGGAGCGACCTGCCTCGGGCTTTATCCCGATGTTGCGGCCCGCGCGGCGGCGGCGGCGGCGCTCGCCCCGCATGGCTGGTGGCAGGTGGAGACCGCGCTGCTCTGAGGCTGGCCTGAAGCCCGGGGCCTTTTTCTTGGTTCGCGCCGCGCCGTGGCTTATGACAGGGCGACACACGGGAGCCGCGATTGAACAACCATCTTCGCCTTGAAACATCCGGCGGCGTCATTGCGGTATCGCTGCCCAGCCCGTGCGCCGGCAAGGGCTTCGATTCGGCTTTCACCGGGCCTGGTTTCCACGAAGGCGTCGCGGCGTTCCTCGCCAAGCGCAAACCGGTCTTCGGGCCCAAGGCCGGCCAGTGACGGCGCCCAGGGTGTTGGTCGGCAGCGCGCCGCTGCTGCTGATCGCCGACCATGCGTCGAGCAGCGTGCCGCCGGGAATCGATCTCGGTATCGATCCGGCGCTGCTGTCCAAACATATCGCCGTCGATATCGGCACCGCGGCGCTGAGCGAGGCGCTGGCGCTCGGGCTCGATGCGTCGGCGATCATCGCGACGGTTTCAAGGCTGGTTGTCGACTGCAATCGTGAACCGGAGGTCGCCGGCGTCATTCCCGGTGCCAGCGATGGCCATGTCATCCCGGGCAATCTCGCGCTCAGCCCGGTCGAGCGCGCCCTGCGCATCGACGCCATCCACCGCCCCTATCACGCCGCCATCGACGCGCGGATCACCGCGATGCGGCCGCGATTGATCGTCAGCCTGCACAGCTTCACCCCGCGGCTGGCGACCCGGCCGGACGAAATCCGGCCCTGGCCGATCGGCATCCTGCACAATCGCGACGACCGCGCCGCCTGCCTGGCGCTCGACCGGCTGGCGGCGCAGGGGTTCATCGTCGGCGACAACCAGCCCTATTCGGGCCGCGACCTCAACTATACCATGAACCGACACGCCGAACTCAATGATATCCCTTATCTCGGCATCGAAATTCGGCAGGACGAAATCGCCGATGCCGCAGCCATCGCGCGCTGGACGGCGGTTCTGGTCGAACTGATCGCGGCGGTTTTGCCGGGCCTTTCTAAATGACGGCGGCTTGACGAGCCCCGCCACGGTTGCGCAAGGACTATGGCGAGACCGAAAGACGGCGAAGAAGGAATCATCGTGAGCAAGTTCGACAAGTCGCGTCTGCCCAGCCGCCATGTCAGCGTCGGCCCCGAACGCGCGCCGCATCGCAGCTATTATTACGCCATGGGGCTGACCGAGGAGGAAATCGGCCGGCCGTTCGTTGGCATCGCTTCGGCGGGGAATGACTCGGCGCCGTGCAACACGACGCTCGATGCCCAGGCCGATGTCTGCCGGCAAGGCGTCAACGAGGCCGGCGGCATGCCGCGACGCTTCAACACCATCACCGTCACCGACGGCATCGCGATGGGCCACCAAGGCATGAAGGCATCGCTGGTCAGCCGCGAAGTCATTGCTGATTCGGTTGAACTTTCGGTCAGAGGCCATTGTTATGATGGGCTTATCGGTTTTGCCGGCTGCGATAAATCGCTGCCCGGCATGATGATGTCGATGCTGCGGCTGAATGTGCCGAGCATCTTTGTCTCAGCGCGCGGCTCGTGATGCCACGTACAAGCC
>JANNJH010000192.1:0-1384 GCA_031405775.1 Sphingomonadales bacterium
CGACATGTCATGCGAGCGCATCAGGAACGAGACGAAATACTGGTTGATGGCGTTGATCGCGAACGATGCCAGCGAGCCCGATGCCGCGGCCATCACATAACTTCGCTTGTGCAGGATGATGCCGAGCGTGGCGACGAAGCCCGTCGGCGCCGCTGGCGCATGGCTGCGTGCAGGTTCGCGCAGGGTCAGCCGCAGCAGGATCGCGAACGCGACGCCGATGCCGCCGCACAGGAAAAACGTCGGCCGCCAGCCATATTGCTGGGCGAACCAGCCGCCACCGATCGCGGCCACCATCGCGCCGACCGGGCCACCCGCGGCGTAAATCGAGATTGCTCCCATGCGGCGTTCCGGCGGAAACATCTCGGAGATCAGCGAATGCGCCGGCGGCGTGCAGCCGGCCTCGCCGATGCTGACTCCGGCGCGGGCGAACAGCATGTGGACGAATGATCCGGCGACGCCGCACAACGCCGTCATCGCGCTCCAGGCGATGAAAACCACGGTGATGATATTGACGCGGTTGTGGCGGTCGGCAAAGCGCGCGATCGGGAAGGCGGCAACCGCATAAAGCAGCGCAAAGGCCGGGCCGCCGAGCAGCCCGAGCTCGAAATCGCTGAGCGACAGATCGGCTTTGATGAGCTCCTGGACGATGGCGAACAGCAGTCGGTCGACCGAGCTCATCGTGTTGACAAGGAACAGCATCGCCAGCGTCCAGCCGAGCACCGCCGCGCTGCGTGGTGGTGTGATGCCGATGATCGGGTTGTCAGTGGACACGATGCGCGCGACCTTTTCGAATTGTTCCCGGCGGATAGGCGCATCCGCCTAGCTTGGATTGCCGCATATGCGCGGCATCGAACCTGCCGGGGGACAGGACCGCGGGCGGGCGCTTCGCCGTGAAGTCGTCCCCGGGAGACGCCATGCCGATCATGCAACTCGACCATGTCAACATACGGACCAACCGGCTCGCCGCCTGCGTGGAATTCTATGGCAATGTCCTCGGCCTGACGATGACCCCGCCGCCGATGGCGCCCGACATGGCGCTGGGTGCCTATGGCCGCGACGATGGGGCGCCGCCATCGTCCACCTCGTCGCCACCGACCTGGTGGTCGAAGGCGCCGATCCGATCCGGGGTGCGGCGCAACGCGGCATGATCGATCATTTCGCCTTGCGCTGCGTCGATCCGGCGGCGTTCGTCGCGCGGTTGACCGCCCATGATTGCAACTTCTCGCGGCTCGATGTCGCCGAACTCGGGCTGTCGCTGATCTTTGTCCGCGACCCCAACGGCGTGCTCATCGAACTCGCGTTCCCGCTGGAAGCCACGACATGACGAGCGACACCGAAGTGCTGCAACTGATCCGGGTCAAGGGTCTGACGACCGCCGCCGCGG
>JANNJH010000193.1:0-9352 GCA_031405775.1 Sphingomonadales bacterium
ACATTTGGTACAGTTCGCGCCACGGAACACGTCCATCCGGTCGTGGGGTAGGTGAGACGGAGACGTGTGTACCACAGGAGGCCACGGTGGAGATTGTCTTGCGGCACCATGACTGCCGCCGAAGTCCATGACCGCCTGACGAACTGGCTGGCCGCGACCAAGCCCGAATGGCGGGCGCTGACAGTGGCGCCGATGGACGTCAAGCTCGGTTCGGGATTTTCGGCGGAAATCTTCTTTGTCGATGTGACCTATGTCGATGCGACCGGGCCACAGCAGCGAACATTGGTGGTGCGCCGCCAGCCGCAGACATTCGAGGTGGTGTTCGACAGCGACCTGCGGCTGCAGGCCGGCATGATGGCGGCGCTCGACAAGCGCGGCGACCTGCCGGTGCCGGCGTGGATCGGCCTCGAACTCGACCCGTCGGTGCTCGGCGCGCCGTTCCTCGTCATGGGGCGGGTCGAAGGCCATGCCGCGACGCAGCGGCCAAATTACAACAGCGAAGGCTGGCTGGTCGATTTTACCCCGGCGCAGCGCGGCGCGGCGTTTGCCAACGCCATCGATTGCCTCGCCCGGCTCCACGCCATCGACTGGACCCAGGACTTCAAGTTTCTCGATCGGCCGGACCGCGGCGCGCCGGGACTGGAGCAATATCTCGGCTATTTGCGCGAATGGCACCGCTTTGCCGGCAAGGGGCGACCGATGCCGATCGCCGATGCGGCGATGGCCTATGCGCTCGAACACCGCCCCGAAAATACCGAGGTCTGCGTGCTGTGGGGCGATCCGACGCCATCGAACACGATGTGGCGGCCCGATGGCAGCGTCGCGGCGCTGATCGATTGGGAGTTGGCGGCGATCGGCCCGCCCGAGCTTGATATGGCGTGGTGGCTGTATTTCGACGACCTGTTCAGCCGGCGTTTCGGCGTCGAGCGCCTGGCCGGCCTGCCGAGCCGCGACGAGACCATCGCGATCTACGAGGCGGCATCGGGGCGGACGCTGAAAAACCTCGATTATTATGATATCGTCGTCGGGCTGCGCATGGCGCTGGTCGCCGTCGGCGCCTTTGATCGGCAGGTGTCGATCGGCAACATCGCCGCCGACAATGCCTCGCTCAACGGCAATCTGATGACGTCGTATCTCGCCGAACGGCTGGGGTTGCCGCTGCCGGAACTCGGCGCCGATTTCCGCGCCTTCATGCGCAACCTGACGCCGGTCGACGAACCAATTGACTGACTTGCCGGCATCACAGGGACAGGCGGGCACGATCGACCGGCGGGGCTGGTGGTTCATCGTGCTGCTTGGCCTGGTCTTCATGTTCAATTTTGTCGACCGGACGATCATCTCGGTGCTCGGCGAGGCGATCCGCCGCGACCTGCTGCTCAGCGACCTGCAACTCGGGTTGCTCGGCGGGCTGAGCTTCGCGCTATTCTATGCAGCGCTCGGTATCCCGCTGGCGCGGCTGGCGGAGCGGCGCAGCCGGGTGCGGATCATCGCCGCGGTGACGGCGATCTGGTCGGTGATGACCGCCTTGTCGGGGATGGCGGGAAGCTTTGTGCAGCTGCTGGCCTGTCGCGCCGGGGTGGCGGTGGGCGAGGCCGGTTTCACCCCGTCGCTGGTGTCGATGCTGTCGGACCGCTTTGCGCCCAACCGGCGCGCCGCGGTGTTCTCGATGATAGCGTTGGGTGCGCCGCTGGGCGCGGCGGTGGCGGCAATCGCCGGGGGCATGATCGCCCGGGAATTTGGCTGGCGAACCGCCTTTGTGGCGCTCGGGCTGCCGGGGCTGGTGCTGGCGCTGCTCGTGCTGTGGACGATTCCCGAGCCCGAGCGGCTGCGCGCCGGCGACGCCGCCGATGCGCCGAGCTTTGGGGCGGTGCTGCGGCGGCTGCGACGATCGCCGGCGTTCCTCAACCTGACGGCGGCCAGCGGGCTGGTCGGGCTCGTCGGCTTTGGGCTCAACCTGTTCCTCATCCCGCTGCTCGTCCGCCGCTATGGCCTTGATCTGGCGCAGGCCGGCGGCATTTTCGCCGCGACCGTCAGCCTGGCGACGATGCTCGGGACGCTGGGCGGCGGCTTCCTCGCCGATGCGTTGGGGCGGCGCGATGTGCGCTGGTATGGCTGGGCGCCGGCGATGATGCTGACGCTGGCGCTGCCGCTTTATGTCGCGGCGATCCTGCAGGACGACTGGCGGCTGCTGGTGGCGTTGATGTTCCTCGCCAGCGCCGCGCTGTATGCCTTCCTGCCGACGATCATGACGGTGACGCAGCGCCTTGTCGAACCGCGGATGCGGGCCTCGACGGCGGCGCTCCACGCCTTTGGCCAGACCGTCGTCGGGCTTGGCGTCGGCTCGGTGTCGCTCGGCTGGCTCAGCGACCGGCTGGCGGCGCGGGCGTTTGCCGGCGACTATGCCGGGCAGTGCCTGGGCAAGACGCCGCTGCCGCCGGGGTGCATGGCGGCTTCGGCGCAGGGGCTGCAATATGCGATGATAGCGGCGGGCGCCGTGCTGCTGCCCGCCATCGGCCTGTATTTGCTCGCCGCGCGGGCGCTGCCGCGCGAGATCAGGGACTAAAAGCGCCTCCGGCGGCTGGCGATCACCGCTCTATGGCAGCGCTGTCAGCCGCCAGATACAACCCAGACCTCAAAGCCTTCCACCAACGCCTTCATCAAAAACAAAAGTGGCCCCCGCTCCGGGGGCATGGAGCGGGGGCCGTTTTTGCGCTCGTCACGCAACGGGGGACATTTTTGCGCGCCACCGGGTAACAGGGGGCAAACTCCGGTAGCGGCTGTCAACCGCCCATCCGTAATGCCCGACTGCACATTGACTCGGCATGAACGATATTCAGGAATATACGGCCCCGGCAAGAAAACCCCGCGTGACGCCGCAAAAAAATTCCGGCGCCGGCCGATTGGCGATGATGACCAGCCCGATCTTGCCCTGCCACGCGGTCTTTTCCGGCGGCAACCGCCTCAGCCGGCGACCACGGCTTCGAGGCCCGGCGCGGCGGTCAGCCGGCGACCACGGCTTCGAGAAATGCCTCGACATCGGCGAGCGGCACGTCGCGCGCCACGAACGCCTTGCCGATGCCGCGCGTCAGGATGAACGGCAAGCTGCCGGCCTTCATCTTCTTGTCCTGCCGCATATGATGGAGCAGCGTCGTCGCCGGCGCGTCGAGGCCGAGCGCTTTTGGCGACAAAGTGAAACCGCAGGCCAGCAGATGCGCCCGCAGCCGCGCCGCATCCGCCGCCGGACACAGGCCGCGCGCCGCCGACAGGTCGAAGGCCAACGCCATGCCGAGCGCGACGCCCTCGCCATGGAGCAAGCGGTCGGAAAACCCCGCTTCGGCCTCGAAGGCGTGCCCGAAGGTATGGCCAAGATTAAGCAGCGCCCGGATATCGCCGGTCTCGCGTTCATCGGCGGCGACGACAGCCGCCTTGGCGCGGCACGACACCGCGATGGCGTGCGCCTGCGCCGACGCGTCACCCGCCAGCAACGCGGCGGCATTGGCCTCGCACCAGTCGAAGAAATTCGCGTCGCCGATCAGGCCATATTTGATTACCTCGGCATAACCGGCGCGCAGGTCACGCAAGGGCAGCGTCTCCAGCACCTGCGGATCGATCAGCACCAGCACCGGCTGGTGAAAGGCGCCGACCAGATTCTTGCCGACCGCGGCGTTGATCGCGGTCTTGCCGCCGACCGACGAATCGACCTGCGCCAGCAACGTCGTCGGCACCTGCACGAACTTGCAGCCACGGCGCAGGATGGCGGCGGCAAACCCCGTCAGATCGCCGATGACGCCGCCGCCCAGCGCCACCACCGCGTCGCCGCGCTCGACCCCCAGCGACAATAATCGCTCGGCGACCAGCGCCAGCGTCGCCCAGTCCTTGCTCGCCTCGCCCGGCGGCAGCACGATCTCGTCGACCGCCAGCCCCGCCGCCGCCAGCCCGGCGGCAAACGCCGGCAAATGCAGCCGCGCGACATTGGCATCGGTGACCAGCGCCAGCCGGCCGCGCGGCGCCAGCGGCCCGAGCAGCGGTGCGGCATTGGCCAGCAGCCCCGGCGCGATATGGATGGGATAGGCGCGATCGCCCAATGGCACGTCGACGATCATGGCGTCCTGGTCTCGCTTTCGCTGGCGGTCTGGCTTTTGCTGGCGCTCGCGCTTTCGCTGCCGCTTTTGCTGGCGCTCGCGCTGTCATCGCTGTTCGCCGCGACCAGCGCGGCGATGATCGCCGCCACCGTATCGCCATGCGGACTTGCCTGGCTGCCGATGCGAATCGGCGCCTCGGCATAGATCGGATTGCGGGTGGCGGCGAGTTCGCCCAGCACTTCGCCCGGATCGCGATCCTTCAACAGCGGCCGGGTGTTGCGCCGCCGCACGCGCTCGACCAGCGTCGCGACATCGGCATCGAGCCACACCGCCAACGTGCGTTCGAGGATCAGCTTGCGGGTGTCGGGCTGGATGAAGGCGCCGCCGCCGGTGGCGATGACCTTGGGCGTGCCATCGATCAGGCGGGCGATGACCCGGCGCTCGCCATCGCGGAAATGTGCCTCGCCGAAGCGTTCGAAAATCTCCGCGACGGTCAGGCCGCTGGCGATCTCGATCTCGGCATCGGCGTCGACAAAGGGCAGCCGCAGCCGCGCCGCCAGCCGCCGGCCGACGGTGGTCTTGCCCGCCCCCATCAGCCCGACCAGCGTGATCGGCCGCGCCGCCGCCAGCCGCAATTGCACCGAGCCCAGCGGCAGCGGCTGTTCGGGTTCAAGGATTTTGGCGTCGCACTCCATGTCGGGCCCAGCTATACACCTGTGCGGCGCTGGCGAAAGCCATCACGCCGGTCTCTGGTCAACCCGAACGAAGGACAATGTGGTGAAGCAAGCGGGGAGCCTGGAACGCGATGGCTGATCGCCACCCCGGCAAGCGCCCGGCGGTTGTCGCCGCCGTCGTCGTCGCGGCGGCGCTGCTGGCCTGGCCGGTCATCGGCCAGCAAAGCCGTGTCGAGTCGCCACTGGCGTCCGAATCCGACGAGTCGCAGCTTCCGGCGCCCGCAACCGATGTGCCGCCACCGCCGCCCAGATCGCTGCTGCCCGACAGCTTCGATGCTCCGGCGAGCGTCGCCGACGCCAATCCGCCCGCCGCCGCGCCCGCCATCGCGATCCCCCGCCAGGCGCTGCCGTCCGGCCCGCCTGTCGCAGGCCCCGGCATCGTCGATCCCTTCGCCGTCGCCGCCGCCACGGGCCGCGATATCAGCGTCTTTGGCGCGTTGCGGCTCGAAACCGGCGGCTATGGCCCGGCCATTTTCACCGGCTCGCGCGGGGCGTTCCTCGCCGGGCTCAACCGCCGCATGACCGCGCCCATCGGCTCGCGCTGGGTGGCGATCACGCTGCGCCGCGCGCTGCTCAGCGAAAGCGCCGCGCCGGCCGGCATCGCGCCGGGCGACTGGGTCGCCTCGCGGGCTTCGTTGTTGATCCGCATCGGCGAAATCGATGGCGCCAAGGCCTTGGTCGATGGCGTCCCCATCGATCGCTACACCCCGGCGCTCTACCAGGTCGCGGCGCAGGCGGCGCTCGCCGCCGCCGATCTCGGCGGGCTTTGCCCGATCGCCATCACCGGTCGCTCGCTGTCGACCGACCCCATGTGGCAACTCGCGGTCGGCATGTGCGCCGCGATGCAGGGCGACGACCTCACCGCCGCCAGCGTCTTCGATGCGCTGCGCGAGGATGTGAAAGGCGTCGAACCCTTCGATGTCCGATTGGGCGAGCGCGTCGCCACCATCGCCGGCGACGTCGGTCGTGCCTCGAACATCGAATGGTCCGAATCGCCGCCACTGACGCTCTATCGCTATGGTGTCGCCACCGCCGCCGGGGTCGCCATCCCGGCCGACAGGCTGGCGGCGCTGGGGCCGGCGCGCTTCGGCTGGCTGGTCCGCTCCGCCGGTGTCGCCCCCGAAATCCGGCTGGCGGCGCTGCGCCCGGCGGCGATTCAAGGCACCGTCTCGGCCACCGAACTGGTCAGCGGCATCGCCGCGCTGTCGCCGAGCAACATCGCCAGCGCTTCGACCGGCGACGCGGCCGCCGATACGCCCGCCGGCCGCTTGCGCACCGCCTTCGCCGGCACCGGCATCAACGACCGCCTTGCCGCCATGCGGGCGATCTGGGCCTCCGGCGCCGATGCCGACGACCGCTATGGCGCGCTGATCGAATCGGCCACCGCCGCTGCCCGGCTGCCGGTCTCGGCGCAGGCCGGGGACGAAAGCCCCGACATCATCGCGGCGCTGCTCGCGGCTGGCTCCGCCAATGCCGCGCGCCGCTGGTGGCCGATCGCCGACAAGGCCGGCGGCGCGGTCCGCGCCAAGGCCTGGGCCTTGCTCGCCACCGGCAGCGGCGGTGTCCCGGTAACGCCTGCCGAATTCGACGATTGGCGCTCCGACAGCGACGCCGACGATCGCCGCGCCGGATTGCTGCTCGCCGCCCTCGCCGGGCTTGGCAGCGCCAGCGGCAGCGGCTGGGATGCCTTGCGCGCCGAGCTGTTGCCGCGCACCGTCAACAGCTGGACCCGCGCCATCGACGCCGCCGCCGCCGCCGGCCGCACCGGCGAAGTCGCCATCCTCGCCGCCACCGGCGTGCAGGGGCCGTGGACGCAGGTGCCGCCGTTGCATCTCTATCATATCGTCGCGGCGCTGACCCGCACCGGGCGCGGCCAGGAAGCCCGGCTGATCGCCGCCGAGGCGCTGACGCGATCGTGATTGGGCAGGACCATAGCGATTCCCGGCTGATCGCGCTGTTCCTCGACATGCTCGCCGCCGAACGCGGCGCGGCAAAAAACACCCTGCTCGCCTATGGCCGCGACCTTGAACAGGCCAGCGCCTGGCTCGGTGGCCGATTGGGCAGCGCGCAAGCCGCCGAACTCGCGCAACTATCGGCGCATTGGGCTGGCCTCGCCCGCGCCTCGGCGGCGCGCAAGGGCTCCGCCGTCCGCCAGTTTTTCGGCTTTTTGGCCAGCGACGGCATCAGGCCCGATAATCCCGGCCGCGATCTCGCCGCCGCCACCACGGCGCGGCCGCTGCCCAAAACCCTCGACCCGCGCGACGTCGATCGGCTGTTCGCGGCGCTGGCGCAAATGCTCGCGGACGCGCCGCACGACCCTCGCACACTGCGCCTCGCGGCACTGATCGAACTGCTCTATGGCTCGGGGCTGCGCGCCACCGAACTCGTCTCGCTGCCGCGCCACGCAGTGCGCCCCGGTCGCGGTTTCATCGTGCTGGCCGGCAAGGGCGGCAAGGAACGCCTCGTCCCCATCGGCAGCCGCGCCGAAGCCGCTGTCGGCGCTTATGGCGCGCTGGTGCCGATCGCGGCGCGGTATTTGTTCGGCTCGCGCGGCGACAGGCATTTGACGCGGTTGCGCCTCTATCAACTCGTCAAGGCGCTCGCCGCCGCTGCCGGCATCCCGCCCGAACGCGTCAGCCCGCATGTGCTGCGCCACGCCTTTGCGACGCATTTGCTCGAAGGCGGCGCCGACCTGCGGACGCTGCAGATGCTGCTCGGCCACGCCGATATCGCGACGACGCAGATCTACACCCATGTCGCTTCGAAGGCGCTGGTCGATCTGGTCAATTCCCGCCACCCGCTGGCGGACGCGCAACGCGAGCAGCGATGACGCCCCCGCCGCCGCTGTATCGGCGCTTGCCCCGCCCGCGCTGTATCGGCGCTTGCCCCGCCCGCGCCGTATCGGCGATTGCCCCGGCCCGCGCCGTATCGGCGCTTGCCCCGGAACGCCGCGCGGACTATAGGGCCGTCATCTCTACATGGGTAACCGCATGGAGGTCGGTCGGGAACGTTCCCGCCCGCCGCTTGACGTGTTTGCCCCTGACTGCTCGAACCAACGGACTGCATTTGACCCAAACCGCCGATCTTACAGCGAAGCTCAACGCCATCATCGCGCCCATCGTCGCCGAACTGGGCTATGAGCTTGTGCGCGTGCAATTGACCGGCAAGCCCGGCGACATGACGCTGCAGATCATGGCCGAAGACCCGGCGACCGGCCAGTTGACGCTCGGCCAATGCTCGGCGATCAGCCGCGCGCTCGACCTGCCATTGGAAGCAGCCGATCCGATCGAAGGCGAATATGCCCTTGAAGTCTCGTCGCCCGGCATTGACCGGCCGCTGACGCGGATGAAGGACTGGGTGCAATGGACCGGGCATGAAGTCCGCCTCAAGCTCGACCCGCCGATCGATGGCCGGCCGCGCGCCCATGGGGTGATCGGCGCGGTCATCGGTGATAGTGTGACTCTCGAAATCAAGAGCATCGGGCCGATCGTCCTGCCGCTCGCCGCCATCGCTTCGGCAAAACTGGTGCTGACGCCGAAACTGCTCAAGGCGACGAAACCGCTCGATTCGAGCGGTGCCGATGAAGTGATCGAATTGCCCGATATCGACGGCGATTCCGCCAACGACAATGATTCGACCGACGCGGATTCGACCGAAGCTGCTGCGACCGACAACGATTCGACTGGGGACTGACATCATGGCCACTGCCATCACTGCCAATCGCGCCGAACTGATCGCCATTGCCGATGCGGTGGCGCGCGAGAAATCGATCGACCGCGCCATCGTCATCGAAGCGATGGAGGACGCCATCCAGCGCGCCGCCCGCGCGCGTTACGGCGCCGAGAACGACATCCGCGCCAAGATCGACCCCAAGGGCGGCGAAACCCGGCTGTGGCGCGTTCTCGAAGTCGTCGAGGAGCCGGAGGATTTCTTCAAGCAGGTGTCGCTCAAGGACGCGCAGAAGAAGGACAAGGCCGCGGCGCTTGGAGACTTCATCGTCGATCCGCTGCCGCCGGTCGAATTCGGCCGCATCGCCGCCCAGGCCGCCAAGCAGGTCATCGTCCAGAAGGTCCGCGATGCCGAACGCGATCGCCAATATGAGGAATTCAAGGACCGCGCCGGCGAAATCATTACCGGCTTGGTCAAGCGCGCCGAATTCGGGCATGTGGTGGTCGATCTCGGCAAGGCCGAAGGCATCATCCGCCGCGACCAGCAGATTCCGCGCGAAGTGCTCAAGCCCGGCGACCGCGTTCGCGCCCTGATCCTGTCGGTGCGCCGCGAAGCCCGCGGCCCGCAGATCTTCCTGTCGCGCGCCGCCGGCGACTTCATGAAGAAGCTGTTCGCGCAGGAAGTCCCCGAAATCTATGACGGCATCATCGAGATCAAGGCCGTCGCCCGCGATCCCGGCAGCCGCGCCAAGATCGGCGTCATCAGCCGCGATTCGTCGATTGATCCGGTCGGCGCGTGCGTCGGCATGAAAGGCAGCCGCGTACAGGCGGTCGTGCAGGAATTGCAGGGCGAAAAGATCGACATCAT
>JANNJH010000194.1:0-1528 GCA_031405775.1 Sphingomonadales bacterium
GCGCCGTTGGCGGCGCTCCCCGCCGCTGCGCCGCCGCCGTTCGTCTATGCCGAGCACGTCCGCGGCGGCGGCGAGCGGATGTTCGCGGCGCTGTGCATTGCTGGCTATGAGGGCGTCGTCAGCAAGCGCGCCGATGCCCCGTATCGCAGTGGCCGCGGCAAAACCTGGCTCAAGGCCAAATGCACCCGGCGACAGGAATTTGTCATCGGCGGCTGGCGCGCGTCGGGCAAGGGTCGGGGCTTTGCCTCGTTGTTGCTCGGTGTCCCGGAAAATGGCGGTCTGCGCTATGCCGGCCGGGTCGGTACCGGGTTCGACGAATCGACCATCGCGGCACTGGGCAAACGCCTGGCGGGGCTGGCCGTCGATGCGCCGCCGTTTGCCGGAAAATTATCGGCGGATGCGCGCCGCGATGCCCATTGGGTGCGGCCGGACCTCGTCGCCGAAATCGCCTTCGCCGAGTTCACCAATGATGGCAACGTCCGCCACGCCAGCTTTATCGGGCTGCGCGACGACAAGCCGGTCGCAAAGCCGCGCCCTAGCGCCACCGGTGCCCAGGCCTTGGCGAAGCTGGGGGTGACGATCACTTCGCCCGATCGCATCGTCTTTCCCGAACTCGGCCTCAGCAAGGCCGCGCTCGCGGAATATTATGCCGTGCTGGCAGACGCCATTCTCGTCGAGGCGGGAGGCCGGCTGCTCAGCCTTGTCCGCTGTCCGCAGGGGCGCGGCAAGGCGTGTTTCTTCCAGAAGCACGACAGCGGCATGTTCCCCGACAGCGTCCGTCATGTCCCGGTCGCCGGCACCGGCGGCAAGGCCGAGGATTATCTTTACATCGACGACGCCGCCGGGCTGTTGGCCTGTGTCCAGATGGGAACGATCGAGTTTCATGGCTGGGGATCGCGGGTCGCGGATGTGGAGCGCCCCGATCGCCTGGTCTTCGACCTCGATCCCGACGAAGGCCTGGGGTTCGCGGCGGTAAAAGCCGCGGCGCTGCTGGTTCGCGACCGGCTGGCGGCAGCGGGAATGACATCGAGCCCGATGCTGACCGGCGGCAAGGGTGTGCACGTCATTGTGGCGCTGGCGCCCGGCGCCGAATGGCCCGCGGTCAAGGCGTGGGCGCGGCGGTTCGCAACGGCGATGGCCGCCGATCACCCGGCGGATTTCACCGCGACGATGAGCAAGGCGAAGCGCAAGGGTCGCATATTCATCGACTGGCTGCGCAACCAGCGCGGCGCCACCGCCGTGATGCCCTGGTCGGTGCGCGCGCGTCCGGGCGCAGGCGTCGCGGTGCCGGTGACGTGGCAAGCGCTTGCCGCCAGCAGCGCCGGCAATGCGCATTCGGCGGCGGACGCCGGCGCCATCGCATCGCTGGCGCGGCGGTGGCGTCCGCCGCCGCACGACCAGCAACTGCCGGATGCCGATCGCGACGCAGGCTGACGACCTGGAGAACCCGCGGGATCGCGCCGACGTCATCGCTTGTCTGAAGCCGCGCTGGCGTTTGCGCTTGTCGTGCCGGCGGTTATCGGGCAGG
>JANNJH010000195.1:0-4398 GCA_031405775.1 Sphingomonadales bacterium
GCCGCCGCGCTCGCCGCCACCCCCCCCGCCTATGTCGCCGCCGCGTTTTCAGCCAATCTCGCCACCGTTGCGGTCGCCGACCGCCCTGCCAACGATGGGGTCGCCGACCGCCCGGCCAAGCTGACGACGCTGGTCGCTTCGATCGACAAGGCCGATACCGCCGGCGCCAGCGCGCGCGATCTCAAGTGTCTCGCCACCGCCATCTATTTCGAAGCCCGCGGCGAACCGGTCGAAGGCCAGCTTGCTGTCGCCCAGACCATCATCAACCGCGTCGAATCGGGGCGTTATGCCGGCACCGTCTGCGGCGTCGTCTACCAGCCGCACCAGTTCAGCTTCGATCACACCCGCGCCCCGCGCGCCGGCAGTGACTGGCAGACGGCGCAGGCCATCGCCAGAATCGCCGTCGGCGCGATGTGGCATGCGATCGTCCCCAAGTCGATCTCGTACCACGCCACCCGCGTTTCGCCGAACTGGACCGACAAGACCCGCGTCGCGACGATCGGCAACCAACTTTTTTATCGCGGATCGCCTACGCGATCGGGTTTTATCGCTGATCGCCGCTGCGATCGGGTTTTATCGCTGATCGCCGCTGCGATCGGGTTTTATCGCTGACGCTTTACCCCGCTTGCGGCGCGGGTGAGGGTGGTCCTTCTCCAGGCAAGCGCAGGCTGACGGACCCCGATGGGGTGATCGACGATTGATGGGGTGCAGGGGGTCGCCCGCTGCCCGCCGGAGGCGCATCAGACAGAAGAAAGCCCGGGAATCACGCCCGGGCTTTCGAATATGTGCGGCGAAGGCCGGCGCCGCGGCGGTACCCACGGCGCCGGCCCTGTCGATCAGGCGGCGAACTGGTTCATCGTGTTGTCAGCGCCGCCGGCCTTGAGCGCGGCTTCGCCGGCGAAATATTCCTTGTGGTCGTCGCCGATGTCCGAACCCGACATGTTCTGATGCTTTACACAGGCGATGCCCTGGCGGATTTCGGCGCGCTGGACGTTCTTGACATAGCCCAGCATGCCGGCGTCGCCGAAATATTCGCGTGCGAGGTTGTCGGTCGACAGCGCCGCGGTGTGATAGGTCGGCAGGGTGATGAGGTGGTGGAAGATGCCGGCGCGCTTGGCGGAATCGCGCTGGAAGGTGCGGATGCTTTCGTCGGCTTCGGCGGCGAGGTCGGAGGTGTCGTAATCGACGCTCATCAGCCTGGCGCGGTCATAGGCGCTCACATCCTTGCCGGCGGCGGTCCAGGCGTCGAACACCTGCTGGCGAAAGCTCAGCGTCCAGTTGAACGACGGCGAATTGTTATAGACGAGCTTGGCATTGGGGACGATTTCGCGGATGCGGTCGACCATGCGGGCTATCTGTTCGATGTTCGGCTTTTCGGTTTCGATCCAGAGCAGATCGGCGCCGTGCTGCAGCGAGGTGATGCTATCGAGCACGCAGCGGTCCTCGCCCGAGCCGGCGCGGAACTGGAACAGGTTGGAGGGCAGGCGCTTGGGCCGCAGCAGCTTGCCGTCGCGGTTGAGGACGACATCGCCGTTGCGGGCGGTGGCGGGGTCGATTTCCTCGCAATCGAGGAAGCTGTTGTACTGGTCACCGATGTCGCCCGGTTGCTTGGAGACGGCGATTTGCTTGGTGAGCCCGGCGCCCAATGAATCGGTGCGGGTGACGATGATGCCATCTTCGATGCCGAGTTCGAGGAAGGCGTAGCGGCAGGCGCGGACCTTGGCGAGGAAGTCTTCATGCGGGACGGTGACCTTGCCGTCCTGATGGCCGCACTGCTTTTCGTCCGAAACCTGATTTTCGATCTGCAAGGCGCAGGCGCCGGCTTCGATCATCTTTTTGGCGAGCAGATAGGTCGCCTCGGCATTGCCGAAGCCGGCGTCGATGTCGGCGATGATCGGCACGACATGCGTCTGATGATTGTCGACGGCGGCGAGCAGCTGCTTTTCCTTCAACTGGTCGCCGGCGGCGCGGGCAGCGTCGATTTCGCGGAACATGCCGCCCAGTTCACGGGCATCGGCCTGGCGCAGGAAGGTATAAAGTTCTTCGATGAGCGCCGGCACCGAGGTCTTTTCGTGCATCGACTGGTCGGGCAGCGGGCCGAATTCGGAGCGCAGCGCGGCGATCATCCAGCCGGACAGATAAAGATAGCGGCGCTCGGTGCTGCCGAAATGCTTCTTGATCGAGATCATCTTTTGCTGGGCGATGAAGCCGTGCCAGCAACCCAGCGACTGGGTGTAGTTGGCGGGATCGGCGTCATAGGCGGCCATGTCGCGGCGCATGATGACAGCGGTGTAGCGGGCGATGTCGAGGCCGGTCCGGAAGCGGTTCTGCAGGCGCATGCGGGCGACCGATTCGGCGCTGATGCCATCCCAGCTGCCGTTGTGGCTGCGGATGAGGGCGGTCGTCTGGGCGATATGGTCTTGGTAAGGCATGGCAAACTCCTGCAATAACCGGTGTATCCAAGGCTGTGGCGGGGCGGCGTTCGTCGCTGCTTCCTCCCCATTGACTCGGCAACTCTTGTTTTGGTTGTGACGCTGCGCTAGGCGGTGGTCAATGCGGTTCAGTCAAAGAATCGTGTCGAAATGTCGCCTTTTCGCCTCAAACATCGGTCATATTGTAAAAATCTTGACATCCGCTGCCGCCCCGCCCGAGCTGCCGACACCGCTGGAAAGCGGCGGGCGCAAGCTGTTCGCAGGTGCCCGCATCCGCCGCATCCGCACGGCGCGTGGGCTGACACAAACCCGCATGGCCAATGACTTGGGCGTCTCGGTCAGCTATCTCAACCTCATCGAGCGTGACCAGCGGCCGCTGTCGGCGACCTTCCTTTTAAAGCTCGCCGCTAGCTATGACCTCGACCTCAAAAGCCTGACCGGCAGCGACGGCGGCGATCTGGCCGACGAGCTTGTGCGGATATTTACCGACCCAAGGCTGATCGGAATCGACGTGCCGCGCAGCGAATTGCGCGAATTGGCGGCGCGATCGCCCGGAATCGCCCAGGCGCTGATTCGTCTCCACGCCAGCGCCCCGGTCGGCGCGGCGGCGCCGGCGCGCACCGGGCCGCTGGAGGCCGTCGCCGCGATGATCGCCGCCGCCGGCAATCATTTCGCCGCGCTCGATAGCGCCGCCGAAGCCCTCGCCGATGATCTGCGCCTGTCGGGCGCCGATCTCAACGCCGCCGTCGTCGAGCGGCTGCGCGCCCGCCACGCGATCACCGTCCGCGCCATGCCGGTCGAGGTGATGCCCGACGCGCTGCGCCGCCTCGATCTCCACGCCCGCCAGTTGCAATTGTCCGAGGCGCTCGATGCCGCCTCGCGCGGCTTTGCGGCGGCGATCCAGCTGGCGCTGATCGAGCTCAAGTCCGTCATCGCCGACACCATTGCAGGGTCTGGCATCACCGATCCGCTTGCCGCCCGCGCCGCCACCGTCGCGCTCGGCAAATATGCCGCCGCCGCCATATTGATGCCGTACGCGCGCTTCCTCGCGGCGTGCGAGGCTACCGGCTATGACGTCGAATTGCTCCAGGCGCGCTTTGGCCGCGGGCTCGAACAGGTGGCGCACCGCCTCACCACGCTGGGCCGCCCCGGAGCGCGCGGTGTTCCGTTCTTCCTGCTGCGCGTCGACCGCGCCGGCACCATTTCGAAATCCTTCGCCCCCGGCCCGTCGCCGATCCCGACGGGCAGCCTTGGCGGCGGCGGCAGCGGCGGCTGCGCGCTGTGGTCGCTCCACGCCGCCTTCGATCGCCCCGGCGAAATCCGCCGCCAACTCGTCGAGATGGAGGATGGCCAGCGCTATCTGACCATCGCCCGCACCATCCGCGCCGCCGCCGCCCCCTGGGGCGCGGCGCGCGCCGAATTCGCCATCGGTCTCGGCTGCGACGCCGCTTATGCCGGGCCGCTGGCCTGGGCGGCCGGGGTCGATCTCACTGGCCCCGCCGCCCCGATCGGCCCCGGTTGCGCCGCCTGTCACCGCGGCGCTTGCCGGCAACGCGGGCTACCGCCAGCAGGCGCGCATCTGGCTTTCGACGAGCGTCAGCGCGGGCTGACACCGTTCCGTTTCACCGAAGATTGAAAGGTCTCAGAATGCCAAGCAACGGCATCCAGATCACCGGCACGATGCACCCCGGCTTCGATACCATCCTCACCCCGGCGGCGCTGGCGTTCGTCGCGCAGCTTCACCGCATGTACGAACCGACCCGCCAGTCGCTGCTGGCGGCGCGCCAATCGCATCAACGCTGGTGGAACGCCGGGAACAGCATCGATTTCGCCGCTGAAAGCGCGTCGATCCGCAAGGACAGCTATTGGAAGGTCCGCCCGGCGCCCAAAGGTAATTGCTCACGGGGCTGGCGAATGGGGTTGCGCTGAGACTCGGAATATGAGTCAACATGCGGATGAAGCCACC
>JANNJH010000196.1:0-8625 GCA_031405775.1 Sphingomonadales bacterium
GGCGTGGAGCGGCTGCGCCCCAACACCCTCCCACGCCGCAAGTGCGGCGTGGGCCCCTCCCTCTCCCCCAAGGGGAGAGGGGAGCATGAGCCACAACAGCTTCGGCCACCTTCTGCGCTTCACCACCTGGGGCGAATCGCACGGGCCGGCCATCGGCGCGGTCGTCGACGGCTGCCCGCCGGGCCTGAGCTTGAGCGAAGCCGATATCCAGCCGTGGCTCGACAAGCGCCGGCCCGGCACCTCGCGCTTCACGACGCAGCGGCAGGAGCCCGACGCGGTGCGCATCCTGTCGGGGGTCCATGAGGGCCGCACGACGGGGACGCCGATCAGCCTGATGATCGAGAATGTCGACCAGCGCTCAAAGGATTATTCGGAAGTGTCGAAGGCCTATCGCCCCGGCCATGCCGATTATGCCTATGATGCCAAATATGGCCATCGCGATCCGCGCGGCGGCGGGCGATCGTCGGCGCGCGAAACCGCCAGCCGGGTGGCGGCGGGCGCGGTGGCGCGGGCGATCATCCCCGAGGTTCGGCTGCGCGCCTATCTCGTCGAACTCGGCGGCATCGCCATCGATCACAGCCGCTTCGACGATGCCGAGATCGACCGCAACCCGTTTTTCTGCCCCGATGCAATTGTCGCGGCGCAATGGGAAATCGCCCTTGATGCCGCCCGCAAGGCCGGGTCGTCATTGGGCGCCATCGTCGAATGCACCGCCACCGGGGTTCCGGCCGGCTGGGGCGCGCCGCTCTATATGAAACTCGACAGCCAGTTGGCGGCCGCCTGCATGGGCATCAACGCGGTGAAGGGAGTCGAGATCGGCGACGGCTTCGGCGCGGCGCGGTTGCGCGGCGAGGACAATGCCGACCGCATGCGCCCCGGCGCGGATGGCCCGCGGTTCATGGCCAACCACAGCGGCGGCACGGCGGGCGGCATTTCCACCGGCCAGCCGATCGTCGTCCGCATGGCGTTGAAGCCGACCTCGTCGATCCTGACGCCGGTCGAAACCATCACCCGCGACGGCGAGGCCAGCGAAATCGTCACCAAGGGCCGCCACGACCCCTGCGTCGGCATCCGCGCCGCGCCGGTGATGGAGGCGATGGTGGCGCTGGTGCTGGCGGATGCTAGGCTGATGCACAGGGGCCAGACGGGGCGTTAAACCGCCTGGAGCGTTTTCCAATCAAATGGCTTCATTTGAGCTTCAAGAAAACGCGAAAAACCAAAGAGATAGAGCACAGACCCGACTCTTCCGGGTCGGTGCTCTCTTCAGCTTTGTGACGAAACCGGGTCGAGCACCGTGTCCTTCGCCACCGCCGCCAGCTTGGGATAATCGGTCGTATAGTGCAGCCCGCGGCTTTCCTTGCGGGCCCGCGCCGACCGCACGATCAGGTCGGCGACCATCACCAGGTTGCGCAGCTCGATCAGGTCGGGCGTCACCCGGAAATTGCCGTAATATTCCTGGACTTCCATGCGCAGCAGCCTGACGCGATGGGCGGCGCGTTCAAGCCGTTTGTCGGTTCGCACGATGCCGACATAATCCCACATGAAACGCCGCAGCTCGTCCCAATTGTGCGCGACGACGATTTCCTCGTCCGAATCGGTCACCCGGCTTTCGTCCCACGGCCGGATGCTCGGCGGCGCGACGCCGTCGTCCCAATTTTTGGCGATATCGTCGGCGACCGCCTGGCCGAACACCAGGCATTCGAGGATCGAGTTCGACGCCAGCCGGTTGGCGCCGTGCAGCCCCGATTGCGTCACTTCGCCCGCCGCCCACAGCCCGGCAAGGTCGGTGCGGCCGGCAAGATCGACCATCACCCCGCCGCAGGAATAATGCGCCGCCGGCACCACCGGGATCGGTTGTTCGGTGCAATCGATGCCCAGTTCCAAAAGCCGCGCATGGATCATCGGGAAGTGCTGCCGCACGAAATCAGCGCCCAGATGCGAGATATCGAGCAGCACATGGCTCAGCCCCAGCCGCTTCATTTCGGCGTCGATCGCCCGCGCCACGACGTCGCGCGGCGCCAGTTCGAGCCGCGCATCGTAGCGCTCCATGAAGCGGCTACCGCTTTTGATGCCGCTAGCCGCTTCGCTGGCGCTGGGCGGCAATTTCAGATGCCCGCCTTCGCCGCGCGCCGCCTCGGTGATGAGGAAATTCTTGACCTGCGGGTGGAACAGGCAGGTCGGGTGGAACTGGTTGAATTCCATGTTCGAAACCCGGCAGCCGGCGCGCCACGCCATGGCGATGCCGTCGCCCGTCGAACCATCGGGGTTGGTCGAATATTGATAGACCCGGCTGGCGCCGCCGGTCGCCAGCACCACGGCCTTGCCGACAAAGCGCTGGACATGGCGGCGCGCGATATCAAAGGCATAGACGCCGTGACAGGCGCGCGCCGCAAAGCGCTCGCCCTCGACATGCGCCGAGGTGATGAGGTCGATCGCCACCATCCCCGGCACCAGCGTGATGTTGGGGTGGGCGGTGGCGGCCTTTTGCAATGCCTGCTGCACGGCCCAGCCGGTCGCGTCATCGACATGGACGATGCGGCGGTGGCTGTGGCCGCCCTCGCGGGTCAGATGCCAGCGTTCGGACACCGACTCGCTGGGGTTGAACGGCACGCCCAGGTCGGCGAGCCGGTCGATGGCGGCGGCGGCATTCTCGACGACGAATTCGACCGTGGCGCGGTGGTTGAGCCCGGCGCCCGCCACCATCGTGTCGTCAATATGGCTTTCATAAGTGTCGCCGGGTTCGAGCACCGCGGCGATGCCGCCCTGCGCCCAGGCCGTCGATCCCGCCGAAACATCGCCCTTTGCCAGCACCGCGACCTTGAAGCGCGACGCCAGGGTGAGCGCCGCGGTGAGGCCGGCGGCGCCGGAGCCGATGATGATGACATCATAATCGCGGGCTTCGGGGAGCGGGCGCCTAGCCATGGCTGCGTGTCAACTCCAGGAACACGTCTTCGAGATCGGCTTCCTGCGTCGACACATCGACAACACCCAGCCCGGCCGCCGCCACCGCCGCCAGCACCTGCCCGGCGTTGCGGGTGCGCTTGTCATAGGTCAGCGTCAGGATGCGGTCGCCAAGCAATTCGGTGCGTTCCTCCAGCCCTTCCGGCACCGCGACCAGATCGCGATCGACGGTGACGATCAGCTTCTTGTCGCCGGCCGTTTCGAGCAGCACCGAGGTCAGGTCATTGGCGACGATCTCGCCCTGGTTGACGATGGCGATGCGGTCGCACAGCGCCTCGGCTTCTTCAAGATAATGCGTCGTCAGCACCACTGTCGTGCCGCCGGCGTGGAGGGTGCGGACATAGTCCCAAAGCTGGGCGCGCAGTTCGATATCGACCCCGGCGGTCGGCTCGTCGAGGACCAGCACCGGCGGGTTGTGGACGAGTGCTTTCGCCACCAGCAGCCGCCGCTTCATGCCGCCCGAAAGCGTCCGCGAATAGACATGCGCCTTGTCGCCAAGGTGGACGGCGCGCAGCAGCTCCATCGTCCGCCGGTCTTTTTTCGGCACACCGAACATCCCGGCCTGCAATTCCAGCGTCTCGAACGGCGTGAAGAAGGCATCGAAGACCAGTTCCTGCGGCACGATGCCGATTGCGCGCTTGGCATTGCGCGGGTGGTCGTCAATGTCGAAGCCCCAGATGTTGGCGGTGCCGCCGGTCTTGTTGACCAGCCCCGCCAGTATGTTGATCAGCGTCGACTTGCCGGCGCCGTTGGGGCCGAGCAGCCCGAACATGCTGCCGCGCGGGATTTCGAGGTCGATGCCGTTCAGCGCCCGCTTGCCGCCGGCATAGGTTTTTTCCAGGCCGCGGATCGAGATGGCTGATTGCGTCATGCTTTCGCTGAATAGGCGCGAGGGCAGGGCGGGGCAAGCCTTGGGCAAGCCTTCTCCCGGCGTGACTCGGCGCCGCCCAGTTGATAGGGACAGCGCCATGGAAATGATCCCGACCCCCGAGAGCTTTGTCAGCAATGCCGCCCGCGTGTTCTGCGACGGCGATGAACGCGGCGGCGACGGCCACCCGCGCGTCTGGTTGCAGATCGGCGACGAAGGCTTTGCCGATTGCGGTTATTGCGACCGGCGTTTCATCCTGGCCGGCAGCGCGGCGGACACGCGGTCCGCCCCGGCAAAATCTGGCGCCTGACCTGCGCGCGACGAAGGTCGCCTCCGCTCCGACCGTCATTGCTGGTTCCCCTCCGCCATCGGGCGCCCTATATCGGGTGCATGAGCAACCTCGACCCCGCCACGATCTTCTACGCCGATACGGGGCTCGACCCCGGTCGCACCGAACGCCTCGTCGCCGAAGCGCTGGGCGGCTGCGACGATGGCGAACTCTATCTCCAATATGCCGTGTCGGAGAGCTTTGCTTTCGACGACGGTCGGCTGAAGGCCGCGACCTTCGACACCCAGCAAGGCTTTGGCCTGCGCGGCGTCGCCGGCGAAATGACCGCCTTTGCCCATGCCAACGAACTGTCCGACGCCGCCATCCGCCGCGCCGCCGATACGATCCGCGTCGTCCGCGACGGTCATGGCGGCACCATGGCCTTGGCCCCGCAGCGCACCAATGCGCGGCGCTATACCGACGCCAACCCGTTGGAAGGCATGAGCTTTGCTGACAAGGTCGCGCTGATGCAGACCATCGACGCCGCCGCCCGCGCCCGCGACCCGCGCGTTGTCCAGGTCTCGGCCAGCCTGCTCGGATCGTGGAGCGTCGTCGAGATCATCCGTGCCGACGGGCACCGCGTCCGCGACGTCCGGCCGCTGGTCCGGCTCAACGTGCAGATCGTCGCCGAAAAGGATGGCCGCCGCGAAACCGGCTTCCACGGGCTTGGCGGCCGCTATCTTTATGATGGCCTGGTCAGCGCCGAAAATTGGAACGGCGCCATCGATATCGCGCTCCACAATGCGCTGACCAACCTCGACGCGGTGGCGGCGCCGGCCGGCGAAATGACCGTCGTGCTCGGGCCGGGCTGGCCGGGCATCCTGCTCCACGAAGCCATCGGCCACGGCCTCGAAGGCGATTTCAACCGCAAGGGCACATCGGCGTTTTCGGGCCGTATCGGCGAACGCGTCGCCGCCAAGGGCGTCACCGTCGTCGACGACGGCAGCCTCGACAATCGCCGCGGTTCGCTGACGGTCGACGATGAAGGCACGCCGACCGAGCGCACTGTCCTCATCGAGGACGGCATCCTCAACGGCTATATGCAGGACCGCCTCAACGCCCGGCTGAGGGGTGTCGCCCCCACCGGCAACGGTCGCCGCGAGAGCTTTGCGCACGCGCCGATGCCGCGGATGACCAACACCTTCATGGAAGGCGGCACCGAAGACCCCGGCGAGATCCTGCGCTCGGCGAAGTCGGGCATCTATGCCAAAAGCTTCGGCGGCGGCCAGGTCGATATCACCAGCGGCAAGTTCGTCTTCACCTGCACCGAGGCCTATCGCATCGAAAACGGCCGCCTCGGCGCGCCGATCAAGGGCGCGACGCTGATCGGCAACGGCCCCGACGTGCTCACCCGCGTCAAGGCGATCGGCAATGATTTCGCGCTTGATGAAGGCGTTGGCATCTGCGGCAAGGGCGGGCAAAGCGTTCCCGCCGGCGTCGGCCAGCCGACCCTGCTCATCGACGGCCTGACGGTCGGCGGCACCGCGGCATAATCGGAAAGGGGGCTGTGTCGGCGTGCTTCGATCACCTCACCGCGCATCGCCCAGCCGTGTGCTTCGTCGCCACGGCGGGCGCCCGCACCAGGCCGGCAGCGCTGATACCGGCCTGATGCGGTGAGCCCCGCCGTCCTGGCCGATCTCGTCGTCGGGCTGCATTTCGCCTTCATCCTGTTCGCGCTGCTTGGCGCTGGGCTGCTGGTGCGCTGGCCGCGTCTTGTCTGGCTGCACCTGCCGGCGCTCGCCTGGGCCGGCTGGATCACGCTTGCGGGCGCGATCTGCCCGCTGACACCGCTCGAGATGCGCTTGCGCGCCGCTGCCGGGCAGCAGGGCTATACGGGTGGGTTCATCGATCATTATTTGACGCCGATCATCTATCCCGAAGCGCTGACGCACGGCACGCAAATGCTGTTTGCCGGCATCCTCATCACCGTCAACGCGCTGCTCTATGCGCGCTGGTTGCTGAAGCGCGGCCGAGGCAGGCGCGCCGACAGCGCGCCCTGAAACCGTCTTCGATGACAGCCTTGCCCCGAACTGCACAAAAAACACGCCGCGCCGTCAAGCCTGCCGCCAAATCGGGCATTGGTCCGGCTTTCAAAGCGAGCGAACTACAGCGTCATACTGCGTCGCGGAAATTGGCACGATCCATGCATGGCTCTGGTCAACGCGGTTTTTCGCGTCAGGGAGGGGCCATGAAACTCGTCATTGCCATAATCAAGCCGTTCAAGCTCGACGATGTCCGCGAGGCGCTGTCGGCGGCCGGTGTCCAAGGGATGACCGTGAGCGAAGTCAAGGGCTTTGGTCGCCAAAAGGGTCAGACCGAAATCTATCGCGGCGCCGAATACACCACCAACATGGTGCCCAAGATCAAGATCGAAGTCGTCGTCGAGGACGGTCAGTCAGCGCAGGTGGTCGAAACCATCCAGCAGGCCGCGCACACCGGTTCGATCGGTGATGGCAAGATCTTCGTCCAGGACGTCGGCCAGGCGGTGAGAATCCGCACCGGTGAAACCAATGAAACCGCACTCTGACATGACGGGAGGGGGAAACATGACATTCGACCTTAAATCGCTGGCGAAGGGGGCGGCATTTGTCGCGCTGTTCGCTGCCGCGCCGAGTTTCGCGCAGGAAGCCGCAGCCGTCGTGGCCGCGGTTCCTGACGTTGCCGCTGCTGTTGCCGCCGCGGCGCCCGCCGTTGCCGCACCCGTCGCCGACAAGGGTGACACCGCCTGGATGCTCACCGCCACGGCGCTGGTCTTCCTGATGACCATCCCCGGCCTGGCGCTGTTCTACGGCGGCCTCGTCCGTTCCAAGAACATGCTGTCGGTTCTGACGCAGGTCTTCATGATTTGCGCCATCGTCTGCCTGATTTGGGTAACCTATGGCTACAGCCTGGCCTTCACCAGCGGCAACGAGTTCATCGGTTCGCTCGACAAGATATTCCTCAAGGGCGTGACAACATCCTCGATGGCCGCGACCTTCTCGAATGGCGTCTACATCCCGGAATATGTCTTCATCGCCTTCCAGATGACCTTTGCCTGCATCACGCCGGGCCTGATCGTCGGGGCCTTTGCCGAGCGGGTGAAGTTCTCGTCGCTGATGGTCTTTGTCGTGCTGTGGGTGACCATCGTCTATTTCCCGATCGCGCACATGGTCTGGTACTGGGCTGGCCCGGACTTCCTCAGGGATGCGCCGACCGATTATGGCTACCTCTGGGGCAAGGGCGCGCTCGATTTCGCCGGCGGCACCGTGGTCCACATCAATGCTGGTATCGCCGGGCTTGTCGGCTGCCTGATCATCGGCAAGCGGATCGGCTTTGGCAAGGAACCCATGCCGCCGCACAGCCTGGTGATGACGATGATCGGTGCCTCGCTGCTTTGGGTAGGCTGGTTCGGCTTCAACGCCGGCTCCAACCTCGAAAGCAACGGCCTGACGGCGCTCGCCATGATGAACACCTTCACCGCCACCGCCGGCGCCGCTGTCGCCTGGATGCTGGTGGAGCAGGTCACCCATGGCAAGCCGAGCATGCTCGGCGGCGTCACCGGCGCGGTCTCCGGGCTCGTCGCGATCACCCCGGCTTCGGGCTTCGCCACGCCGATGACCTCGATCCTGCTCGGCATGGTCGCGGCCATCGTCTGCTACGTGTTCTGCACCACCATCAAGAACAAGCTGAAGTATGACGACTCGCTCGATGTCTTTGGTGTCCACTGCGTTGGCGGCATCATCGGTGCGCTCGGCACCGCCATCGTCGCCGATCCGGCGCTGGGTGGGCAGGGCTTCCTCGACTACACCGTCATCCCGGCCGTCGCTGGCGCCTATGACATGGGCACCCAGATGCTGACCCAGGGCCGCGCCGTCGTGGTGACGCTGATCTGGTCGGGTGGCGTCTCCGCGGTGCTGTTCTTAATCCTCGACAAGACCATCGGGCTGCGCCCCACGGTCGAAGCCGAGCGCGAAGGGCTCGACATCTCCGAACTTGGCGAACGCGCCTACAACAATTGATAGCAGGCCCTCGAAAGGGCCGCATCTCACCGGGTTCCTCCCCAAGGAAACCAACTGGCCGGACAGGAAACTGTCCGGCCATTTTTTTACGTCGCAGCGTGTCCCATGTTGTTCGATAACCACAAGAAATTGCTAGCTGCGGGATGACGTCCAGGGGACCGTTGTGAACCGCCTACCGATCGGCAGGCGTGATAACCGCCCCATGCCGCGACAATATCGACGACTATTCGCTGCGTGGCTCGATCCTGGTCGAACCGATCGAAGGCTTGACGAACACCACGATCGTCGATTTTTACAAGAGCGACACCAACGGCTTTTCGAGCGTGCTGAACTACGGGGCCAACTTCCTGTGGCCCGTGACGACCAGCTTTACGGCGCCGCCGGCGATCGCAGCCTTTGTCGCCAATAACGAAATTCCGTTCAATTTCGCGACGCGGGCGACCGTGACCGCCGGGGTCCGCTACGTGCTG
>JANNJH010000197.1:0-5138 GCA_031405775.1 Sphingomonadales bacterium
CCTGCAGGAAATCAAATGCGTCGACGAAGCTTTCCCGCGGGAGCCGATTGAAGCATTGGGATACAACGTGGCCGTACACGGCCAGAAGACCTTCAACGGCGTGGCGCTGCTGTCGAAACTGCCGTTCGACGAGGTGGCGCCCGGCTTGATCGGCGACACTAGCGATGTGCAGGCCCGTTTCCTCGAGGCCATCGTCTCGACCAAGAACGGCGCGGTGCGTGTCGTCAGCCTCTATCTGCCCAATGGCAACCCGACGCCGGGGGATAAATATGACTACAAACTCAAATGGATGGATAGGCTTATTAAATTTTCGCATGAGCGGCTTAAACTGGAAGAACCGTTCGTGCTGGCCGGCGATTACAATGTCATTCCCAACGACGATGATGTCTGGTCAGCCGCCGCCATGGCCGATGACGCGCTGATGCAGCCCGAAAGCCGCGCCGCCTATCGGACGTTGCTGTGGCAGGGCTGGACCGACGCCGTCCGATCGGTGCATCCGCGCGGGCATATCTGGAGCTTTTGGGATTACCAGGCCGGCGCCTGGCCGCGCGACCATGGCTTTCGCATCGACCATCTGCTGCTTTCGCCGCCGGCGGCCGATCGGCTCGTCGATGCCGGGGTGGACCGCACGGTGCGTGGGCAGGAGAAGGCCAGCGATCATGCCCCGGCGTGGGTGGTGTTGCGACGGTAGGGGGGGAACCCCCTCTCCCCTTGCGGGAGAGGGAGAGAGACGCGCCACTTGGCGCGGCCCGGGTGAGGGGTTCCTCCCGGCGACTGAGCGAACCCCTCACCCGGCCGGCTTCGCCGTCTCTCTCCCTCTCCCGCAGCCGTAGGCGACGCCTTCGCGTCAACGGGAGAGGGTTATTTACAGCGCCTTCTCATAGACCCGGTAGGTCCGCGTCACCTTGCTGTCGATGGCATCGGCGATCGAGCGCATCGGGCCATTGTCGTCCAGAATCCAGCCGATCTCGCCCTCGACGGCGCCATAATTCTCGATCGCCTCGCGGCGGATATATTCGATCATCTGGAACGCCATCAGCGAGGCGACACGGTGCCCTTGCAGGCTTTTGCGGATGCCCATCAACGGCACCCGGATGGTTTTTACCTTGGGCGCCCGCAGCCGCCACAACAGTCTGGCCCAGCCGAACGGGAACAGGCGGCCGCCAAGATCGCGGGTCAATTCGTTGATGTCGGGCAACGAGATCAGGAAGCCGACCGCGACGCCGTCATATTCGGCGATGCGGATCAGATCGCCGAAAACGATCGGCTTGAGCTTCTTGCCGACATGGGCGATCTCGGCCGGGGTCAACGGCACGAAACCCCAGTTCGTCGACCAGGCATCATTCAGGATATCGAGGATCAGCGCCGCTTCCTCGGCAAAGCGCGACTTGTCGACGGTGCGCGTCACCAGCCTGACATTGCGCTCGCTGGCGGCGACGATGCGCTGGACGATCTCGGGGAACGGCCGGTCGATGCGCAGGCCCCAGGTGTGCAGGTCCTTGATGCCATGATAGCCGCAAGCTTCGACGAGCCGCTGGTAATAGCGCAGATGGTGCCCCATCATCACCGTCGGTGGCCGCTCGAACCCTTCCACAAGCAACCCCGGCTCGTCCCAGATCGACAGGCTGAACGGCCCTTGGGCGCGCACCATGCCCTGCCCACGCAACCAGGCCTCGGCGGTTCCGATCAACAGGTCGGCGACGGCCTGGTCGTCGATGCATTCGAACAGGCCCCAATGGCCGGTGCCGGCGCCGATGTGCTCCAGCACCAGCTGGTCGATCTGCGCCGAAATGCGGCCGATAATTTCGCCGTCGCGCTCGACCATCCAGAACAATGCGCGACCGTGCTCGAACCACGGGTTGCCTTTGATGCCATCGATCAGCGCCCGCGCTTCGGAGCGCAGCGGCGGCACGAAATTGGCGTCGTTGGCGTACAATCGATAGGGCAGCTCGACAAAGCGTGCCCGATCGGCCGCGGTTTCGACCGCGACGAGTAAAAGCTCCCCAGTCAAAATGCTAGGCGTTCTGTCGCTGGCGCGGATGCCCGGTGGCGATGATGCCGCCCGACAGGTTCTTGACATAAGGGTAGGTCTTGGCGACCGCCTCGCTATAGCCGAGGTTGAACACCGACGGGCTTTTCACCGGGCGGTCGGCGCGCTCGTAGAAAGTGCCGAACATTTTGTCGACGGCGAAGTTGGTGATGCCGAAATTGCCGGTTTCATCGTGGAAATGATGCGCCATGTGCCGCGCCTTCATCCTTGCCAGCCATTCCGCCCTGGGCTTGTAGCTGAGATGCTGGATGCAGTGGCAGAATTCATAAAAGCAGGTGGCGAGCAGCCCGGCCGAGAACGCCGTGGCGGCGGCGCCCGGCCCGCCGATCAGCCAGCCGACGGGCAGCGTGAAGGCAGCGATCGGCGGCAGCGTCGTATAAAGCGCGCCGAACAGGATCTCGAGATGATTGGGGTCCTGGTGATGGTCGTAATGGATGCGCTTCCATGTCGCCGCCATGGCCTTGTGCCGCCACATCCAGCGACCATGGAGCACCCAGCGGTGCAGCGCATACCAGACCAGCGGATAAGCGGCGACCGCGAACACCGCAGAAACGACGCCGGCGCCGAGCGACGGCGGGTTGTACGCCGCATAGACGCCGGCGATCAGCGCCAGCAACAGATAGGCCTGGATGGCGTAATATTGGAAATAGGCGACGACCAACTGGCGCAGGGTCATGCGGTCGAGATAGTGCGTCCGGTTCCAGATTCCGGGTTTGGGCAGGATGGCAGCGGCCTTCACAGCGAACTCCAAATGATCATGATGGAGCGCATATCGCGGCATTGCGGCCAATTTGGGACCGGTCGCCGCGGCGCAAAGTCGAACCAATGCTATTCCTCGGTGCGGATCAGCACCGCCTCGCCGATCAGGAAGAACAGCAAGAACGGTGCCCAGGCCGCCATCGCCGGCGGCACCGTGCCGAAATTGCCCATCGCCAGCATGAAATTATCGGCGACGAAAAATGCAAAGCCTTGGAACATGCCTTTCACTGCGCGCACGAAAAGCCGCCCCGTTCGCGCCTGTCCGAACGCCGCCACGGCACCGAGCAGCGGCATCAGCACCGTCGACAGCGGCCCCGAAATCTTGTGCCAGGCGGCGGCGACCAGCGTATCGACCGGCTTGCCGGCGGCGCGCTGCTCGGCGATCTGCGGCCACAGATCCCACAGCGGGATCATCGCCGGGTTGATGCCGCGGGTGGTGAACTGGCGCGGCACGACACTGCTCGGGAAATCCAGCACCGGCATCGCGGTCAGCGTGCCGCGCGCCACGTCGAACACCCGCGCGCCGGCAAGCCGCCAGCCGCCGCCGACCGGGGTCGCGCTGTCGGCCATCACCACCCGCGCAAGCCGGTTGGCGGCGCGATCATAGATGATGACGCCCTGCAGCACCGTCGCGGCGCCGGTGCCCGAAACGCTGGTGGCGCGGAACAGATCGTCGCCGCCGCGCACCCAGCTTTCGCTGGCCGGCATTTTTTGCGCCGGCACGCGGCGGTATTCATTCTCCTGCCAGACCTTCAACGTCTGGGTGGCGCGCGTCGTCACGCGTTCGTTGAAGACGAAATTGCCGATCGCGATGCCCAGCGATGCGATGAACAGCGGCGCCAGGATATGGTGCGCCGAGATTCCGGCCGCCTTGAAGATCACGACTTCGCTGTTCTGGTTGAGCGTCGCCAGCGTCACCAGCGTCGCCAGCAGCACCGAGAAGGGCAGGAACAGCTGGATCAACTGCGGCACGCGCAGCATGACATAGGTCCACAACTCGGCCTCGCCATTGCCGGCGACCGCAAGGATCTTGCCCGATTCGCCCAGAAGATCGAGCGATTCCAATATGACGACAAGCCCGAACAGGAACGCCGCGACGCGGACGAGGAACATCCGCGCCGTGTACCAAGCGATGGTCCTTGAGGGGAAAAGCCGCACGATCACCCCGCCGAAAGCGCGTCGTCGCGCCAGTTTTCGCGCCGCACCAGCCGCGCCGTCAGCCCCGAAAGCACCGCGCCGATCCTGGCGAAGCCGCGGTCGAGCGCGCCGATGGGCTGGCCGCCCGGCACATGGGCGAGGCTGCGGTACAGCCACAGCGACAGCGCGATGAACCCCAGGAACGGCAGCCATTGCGCCAGCACCGGGTCGACGCGGCCAAGGCTGCCCATGCGCTCGCCATATTCGGTCATCTTGTGGAATGTCACCAGCGCGATCAGGCTGACGAACACCCCCAGCGCCGACGTGCTGCGCTTTGGCGGCACCCCCAGCGCCACCGCCAGGAACGGCAGCACGAACATCACCAGGCACTGCACCAGCCGCCGGTGGAAGGTGGCGCTGGCATTGCGCCGCGCCTCGGGCGTCGCTTGGCTGTCGAAGGTCATCGCCGCCAGTTCGGGCAGGGTCTTTTCGAGATTGCCCTCGCGCTTGCGGAAATTGGACATCGCCGGCAGGTTGACCGGCAGGTCGTGCTGGTCGAACGACAGCACCCGCGGCACGCCGTTGGCGGTCGCGGTATGCACCAGCGTGCCGTTCTTCAGGCGCAACAGGATGACATCGGGGTCGTCGGTCGACAGAAAGGTGCCCTGCGCCGCCGTCACCGCGACGCTCTGGCCGTTCTTGCTCTCGGCGCGCACGAACAGCCCGCGCAAGTCGGCGCCATGGTTCTTGCTCTCCTCGACGCGCAGCGTCGTGCCCTTGCCGAGAGCGGCGAACTCGCCCACCTTGATCGAGGCGCCCAGCGCTCCCGAGCGCAGCTCGAAACGCAGATTCTCATAGGCATAGCGCGACACCGGCTGGAGAAAGCCGACGATGCTGAAATTCACCAGCGCAAAGCCGATCGCGAACAGCAACGGCACCCGCAGCAGGCGATTATAGCTGATCCCCACCGCCCGCAGCGCATCGAGTTCCGACGACAGCGCCAGTTTGCGGAACGCCATCAAAATCCCCATCATCACCCCGATGGGGATGCCGAGCGACAGATATTCGGGCAGCAGATTGCTGAGCATGCGCCAGACGACGCTGACCGGCCCGCCTTCGGTCATGACAAAATCGAACAATCGCAGCATGCGGTCGAGCAGCAACAGCATCGCCGCGATGACCAGCGACGCGA
>JANNJH010000198.1:0-2654 GCA_031405775.1 Sphingomonadales bacterium
TGGACGTTGAGATATTCCTTTTCGACCGAGATCCCCTGGCCGTTGACGTTGAGCCGCGCCAATATGCTCATCGGCGTCGTCTTGCCCGCCGTGCCGAGGCTCAGGAAATACGGCAACGGCGTCAGGATATGGGCGCCATCGATGCCGCCGCCGCCCGAACCCAGCACCAGATTGTCGCGCGTCGCGGCCCAGCTCGCCTGCTTGGCAACAACCGTATCGGGCATGCCATATTTGGCGAAGATCCCGAGCGCCTTGGCGATGATCAGCGGCGCCGCATCGGTCAGCGCGATGAAGCCGAGCTTGGCGCCCTTGACCTCGGGAACCGTGGCGCCAAGCGCGCGACCGGGAAGCGTCGTCGCCAGCGCCGTCGCGCCGCCAGCTAGCAACAGGCCGCGCCGGCCGATCATGCTGTTGTCATTCGCCATCTCGATCTCCGATTCACGCAAAAAAAAGCCGCCCCGGCACGAGGGGGGATCCCTCGGTCGGTGGCGGCTGTGCCCCGTCTCCTGCCTTGCGGTGGAGACTTTGCCCTTCGATCCGTCAGTGGATCGTCGGGCGATATGTCGTCGAGCTGCATCGCTCGTTCACGCAAGATGTCGCCGATTCGCGCCTCTGGCAAGCGGTAATTTTGCAGTGCAGCATTCTTTGCGATTTTGGGCCGCCGCCAGGCCTAGCGCGGCGAAAAACCGGCGAGATAATCGGCGATCGCATCGGGATCGAAGACCCTTCCGTCGAAAAACTTGTCCGGCCCGAGCGTCAATGCCCCGCCATGGCTGCCGACCCCGAGCGGTGCCGACAATGCGCCCTCAAGCTTCATGCTCGCCCCCGGCATCGCCGCGCCGGTTCCCGCCAAAGCGCGGCGATAGATATCGGAGCGGAACACCGCGGCGACCGCGCGTTCGGCCTCAAGGCTGGCTTCGACCATGCCCCAGCGGACAAACTGCGAATAGATCCACAGCCCCTGGCTGCGCCACGGAAAGTTGGCGGCTTCGCGGTGGAACATCATGAAATCGGGCGACGCCACCGGATCGTCGCCCTTGCGCAGCGTCAACTGTCCGCTGATCGCCGGCAGGATCACCGCCGCCGGCTGGCCGATATAGCCGGCCCCCGCCAGCAGATCGGCCAAGGCCGCATGATTGGCCGGATCGTCGCACCACGCCGCGGCGCGATCGAGTGCGCGCAGCAATCGGTCGAGCGTATCCGGGTTCGCCTCGGCCCAGTCGGCGCGCGTCGCCAGCACTTTCTCGACGCTGCGTTGCCAGATGTTGGCACTGACGGCGGCGATCTCGCCCAGCCCTTCGGCGACCGCGACGCTGCTCCACGGCTCGCCGGCGATGAAGCCGTCGATCTCGCGGGCGCGCAACGCCTCGACCATCAGCGACGGCGGCAACACCCGCAGCGTGATGTCGCGATCCGGGTTCACGCCAGCGAAACCCAGCCAATAGCGCAGCATCAGCGCGTGGCTCGAAAAACGATGGACGATGCCGATGATCGGCTTGCGCCGATGAAGCCCGATCGCGGCGGCGAAATCATGCGCCGTCGCCACCGGGTCGTCGATGCGATTGACCAGCGCCGGATCGAGCGCGGCGGCGAAATCGGCGGCAAGCGTCAGCGCCGCGCCGTTCATGCACAGCTTGAATGGCGCGGCGATGGCGACGGGCGTCTGGCTGAGGCCCAGCGTCACCGCGACCGCCAGCGGCGCCAGCATATGCGCCGCCTCGACCTGGCCATAGACCAGCCGGTCGCGCGCCTCCGCCCATGACGTGCAGCGCACCAGTTCGAGCGCAATGCCCTCGGCAGCGGCAAAACCGCGCTCCTTGGCGACGACGACGACGGCGCTGTCGGTCAACGGCAGGAATGCCAGCGAAAGCGGAATCATCAAGGGCCTCCCAACAAGGCGCTGGCGGTAATCAACGCCTCGGCGACATCGACGATCTTGCGGCCCTGGTTCATCGCGGTGGTGCGCAACAGCGCATAGGCCTCGGGCTCACTCAGCTTGCGGTTGGCCATCAGGATCGCCTTGGCCTGGTCGATGGCCTTGCGATCGGCCAGCGCCGAGCGCGCCTCGTTGAGTTCGGATTTCAGCGCGGCAAAGGCGTTGAAGCGGCGGATGGCGAGATCGAGGATCGGCTTGACGCGCTCCTTGCGCAGCCCGTCGACGATATACGCCGACACGCCGGCGTCGATGGCGGCACCGATCATCGCATCGTCGGACTGGTCGACGAACATCGCGATCGGCCGCGCCAGCGCCCGGCTGACCGCAAGCATTTCCTCAAGCGAATCGCGACTGGGGTTGCCAAGGTCGATCAGCACGACATCGGGGGCCATGCGTTCGAGGCGCGCCACGAACCCGCCGCGCGGCGGCACCACCTCGATGTCGTCATAGCCGGCCTCGCGCAGACCCTCCTCGAGGATCGTCGCGCGCAACCCGCTTTCATCGACGATGGCAATGCGCAACCTTCGACCCTTTGTCGGCGAAGCGCCCTGATGCACCGCAGCATCGGCAGCGTCAACCGGATCGACGCGTCGTCTTGTCGCGCCACGGCGAATGGCTGCGTCCGGCGGGCTTCGGCCCCGGGCCGAAACCTCGGGACGCGGCCACAAGATACGTATAGTGTCCCCAGAACTCTTGGGCGCCCCGGCACGACGTGGGC
>JANNJH010000199.1:0-3436 GCA_031405775.1 Sphingomonadales bacterium
GCATCAACGCACGGGTTTCGGCGAACACCGGCGAAGTGGGCGCACGCACGCGCAACCAGTCGGGCTTGCGCGCGCGCAGTTCGCCGGATGGCAAAAGCGTGGACATGGCGGTCACGGGGGATTCGTTCATGACGCCGGGATAGCGATTGTGAGGCCCGCTGCCAATAACGAACGGGTTGCGCTGGCTCTCCAGCCTGCCACTTGTCGTAGCTGTCTGAATTCCAGGTGCTTCTCGCTGGCTCCACCTATTCGGTGGGACGGAACTCCCCGCTCACCTCGTCGAGCACGTGCAGGATGCCATCCGAAATGGCGAAGAAGGCGCCGCGCAGCTTGAGCTCGCCCTCACGCTCCTTGCGGCGAATGCAGGGGAAAGTGCGCAGGTTCTCCAGGCTCACCTTGACTGCCGCGAGTTCCATGGCGCGCTGTGCTTCCCGGCCTTCGGTGCCGTGCTTCTCGGCTACCGGTCCCCGGGCATCGTCCAGCAGGCCGATCCAGTTCGCGATAAAGCCACCTTCGCCGGGTTCCGCGCCGTGCATTTCGCGCGTCAGCGCGACGGCGCAACCACCGCACATCCCGTGGCCCATGACCACGATCTGACGCACCTGCAAAACTTGCACGGCATATTCCAGCGCAGCGGATACACCATGCAGGCCAGGCGTCGTTTCGAACGGCGGGACCAATGCGGCGACATTGCGCACAACAAAAATCTCGCCGGGATCGACATCGAAGACCTGCGCCGGATCGACTCGGCTGTCCGAACAGGCAATGATCATCAGCTTGGGCGACTGGCCTTCCTCGGCGAGCCGGTCAAAGCGTTGCTTCTGCTGGCAATAGGATCCGTCACGAAAGCGCCGGTAACCCTCGAGCAAGGTAGAAAATTCCGGCATCAGAAGCGCTCTCCCCGGATGACTTCCACATCCCACATGGTGAGCAGCAGGCCATGGCTGGTCAGCATCTGGGCAAGGGCTTCGGCAAGGCGTGTCGCCTTTTCCTGCGAGGATATTGCCTGGATCAGCGACTTGTCGGAACCAGTCACCCATTCTTCCTTCCAAAGGCCATCGCGCCCCTTGCCCGATGTGACCGGCAGCACGCTCCAGCCGGTAATACCCGCCGCATCGATGGTGGCCGTGATCAGCCTCACCAGCGGCGTGTCGGCAAGGATTTCGATGCGTTTGCGGATGACAGTTTCGATCACGATAGCGATCCTATGCTCCCGAAAGCCAGCGGGCCAGCCATGCGATCAGCCCGATACCAACGAGAATATTGAAGGGGAATGTCACGCTGAGCGACATCGTCAGGTAAATTCCGGGATCGGCCTGCGGCACCGCAAGCCGCATCGCCGCCGGCACCGCAATATAGCTCGCACTGGCGCAGAGCACACCAAGGGCGGCTGCCGAACCGGCATCGAGCCCGATGGCAGTGCCGGCGAGCGTTCCCAGCGCGCCATTGGCAAGCGGCATGAGGATACCGAGCAGCACGAGCCGCGGGGTGACCGCCTTTGACGCCATCAGGCGGCGCGCCGCGAGCACTCCCATATCGAGCAGGAACAGACAGAGCACGCCCTTGAAGCCGCCCTCGAAAACGGGCTGTACCGCGGCGAAGCCCTCAGGGCCGGCGATGTAGCCGATCGCAAAACTGCCGAGCAGGAGCACAACCGAGGCATTCAGGAAAACTTCGCGCCACAATTCGCCACCGGCATGTTTCCGCGCCTGCCCGCGACGGGCAAGGAAGATGCCCGACAGAATGGCCGGGGTTTCCATTACGGCGAGGACGGCGACCATGTAGCCCGCCACAGGCATCCCCTCGACTTTCAGAATTTCCGTCGCGGTCACGAACGTCACGACGCTTACGGAACCGTAATGCGCCGCCACCGCGCCGGCATTGACCTGATCGAGGCGGGCAAACAGGCGCAACGCCGCAAAGGCGCCAAACGGGATCAGGAAGCTGGCCAATATGCCGACGCCAAGTGCGGAAAGCACCTGGCCGTCGATCCCCGACGTTGCCATCGCCACCCCACCCTTCATCCCGATAGCGATCATCAAATAGAGCGACATGCCCTTGGCGATCGCTTCAGGGATCGCCAGTTCCGAGCGCAGCAGCGCGGCAATGACACCAAGGATGAAAAACAGGATGACTGGCGAAGTGAGGGTGGCGAGCGCAGTCGGATCCATAGCTGTGCGCTAGGCGCTTGAGGCGGCGAAAGCAACCATCGGACAGGTCATTGCGGACTGCTCGCGGACATCGCGATGGCGGCGGTCGTGGCGTCAGCGGCCGTCAGCACTCAATAGTGCAGCGCCCGGCCATAGGCGTTGAGCACGCTCTCGTGCATCATCTCGCTCAGCGTCGGATGCGCGAACACCGTGTGCATAAGTTCCTGTTCGGTGGTTTCCAACCCGCGCGCGATGACATAGCCCTGGATCAGTTCCGTCACTTCGGCGCCAACCATGTGCGCCCCGAGCAATTCGCCAGTGCCGGCATCGAACACCGTCTTGATAAAGCCTTCGGCCTCGCCGAGCGCGATCGCCTTGCCATTGCCGATGAAGGGGAATTTCCCGACCTTGAGCGTGTGGCCGGCGGCTTTGGCTTGCGCTTCGGTCATGCCGACGCTGGCGACCTGCGGCCGGCTGTAGGTGCAGCCCGGAATTCCCGCCCTGTCGAGTGGATGCACGTGCATCCCGGCGATGGTCTCGACCGCGATGATGCCTTCATGGCTGGCCTTGTGCGCCAGCCACGGCGCCCCCGCGACATCGCCGATCGCCCATAGTCCTGGCACGTTGGTGCGGCCAAAACCGTCGTTGACGATATGACCGCGGTCGGTGACGACACCCAGGGCCTCCAGCCCGATATTCTCGGTGTTGGGAACGATGCCGATGGCGACGATGACGTGGGAGAAGCTTTCGGTCGTCACTTTGCCGTCGGCGGCGGTGATCGTCACCGCCTCCGCGCCCGGCGTCACGTTGCTGACCTTGGCGCCGGTCAGGATGCGCATGCCCTGCTTGGCCAGCGTCTTTGCCATGAAGGCGGAGACTTCCTCGTCCTCCACCGGCAGCACCCGGTCAAGCATTTCGACGACCGTGACGTTGGCGCCCATGTCATTGTAGAAACTGGCGAATTCGACGCCGATGGCACCCGATCCGATGACCAGCAACTTGGTCGGCATTTCCGGCGGCACCATGGCGTGGCGATAGGTCCAGATGCGCTTGCCGTCGGCGACAACGCCGGGCAAGTCACGCGCGCGCGCACCGGTGGCGACGATGACATTCTTGCCATCGAGGACGCGGGTTGTGTCGCCGGCAGTCACCGTCACCTGGGTCGCCGCGCTCAACGCGCCGACGCCCTCGACGACCATGACCTTGTTCTTCTTCATCAAACCCTTGACGCCGCCATTGAGCTGCGCCGCCACCTTGCGCGACCGCTCGGTGATCTTGGCAAGGTC
>JANNJH010000200.1:0-2251 GCA_031405775.1 Sphingomonadales bacterium
GCGGCGCAGGAACAGCTGCGCGTGCTGGGCGAGCAGACGGGCGTGGCGACGTTGCCGGTCATCGCCGGGCAGCAGCCGGTGGCGATCGCCGAGCGGGCGCGGCAAGCGGCGTTGTTGCAGGGTTTTGATGTCGTGCTGCTCGATACCGCCGGGCGGTTGAACGTCGATACGGCGTTGATGGCCGAGATGGCGGCGATTGCGACGGCGACGCGGCCGGACGAGATTCTGCTCGTTGTCGATGCGTTGACCGGCCAGGACGCGGTGAATGTCGCGACGGCGTTCAAGACCGAAGTCGCTCTGACCGGCATTGTGCTGACGCGGATGGACGGCGATGCGCGCGGCGGCGCGGCTTTGAGCATGCGCGCCATCACCGATCGCCCGATCAAGTTTGCCGGGACGGGCGAGAAGCTTGACGCGCTGGAGGCGTTCGATCCGCAGCGGGTTGCCGGGCGCATTCTTGGCATGGGCGATATCGTCGGGCTGGTGGAGCGCGCCGCGGCCAATATCGATCAGGCCGATGCCGAGAAGATGGCGGCCAAGCTGGCCAAGGGGCAGTTCGATTTTGACGATCTGCGCGGGCAGTTGCGGCAGATGAAGGCGATGGGCGGGCTGGGCGCGCTGGCTTCGATGATGCCGGGCGTGGCGCAGGCCAAGGCGGCGATGGCGAGCGGCGCCATCGACGAAAAGGCGCTGGGGCGGATGGAGGCTGTCATCAACTCGATGACGCCCAAGGAACGCGGCAAGCCGGAGATTTTGACCGCCAAGCGCAAGATCCGCATCGCCAAGGGCGCCGGGACGACGGTTCAGGAGGTCAACAAGGTCATCAAGATGCAGTTGGAAATGGCCAACGCCATGAAAAAGCTGAGGAAGATGGGCGGCATGAAGGGCATGGCCTCGATGCTGGCCAAGATGGGTGGCGGCGGCGGCGGCTTGGCAGGGATGCTGGGCGGCGGGATGCCACCGGGATTAGACAAGTTCACGAAACGCTAGAAATCAACGAAGGAAGACAAGACAATGGCATTGGCAATTCGCCTCGCACGTGGCGGCATGAAGAAGCGCCCCTATTACCGCATCGTCGTCACGGATTCGCGCAATGCGCGTGACGGCAAGTTCCTGGAAAAGATCGGCACGTATAACCCGCTGCTGGCCAAGGACAATGTCGATCGTATCAAGCTGGATACCGAACGCGCCGCCCATTGGCTGAGCGTTGGCGCCCAGCCTTCGGATCGCGTTGCGCGCTTCCTCGATGCCGCTGGCGTGCGCACCCGCGCTGCTCGTGTGAACCTCAAGAAGGGTGAACCCGGCGACAAGGCCAAGGAACGCGCCCAGGTGAATGCCGACAAGGCCGCCGAAGTCGAAGCCGCCGCCGCGCAGGCGATCGTTGATGCCAAGGAAGCCGCCGTTGCTGCTGCTGCCGCCGCTGCGGAAGCGGCTGCTGCTCCGGCTGTGGTCGAAGAAGCGCCGGTCGAAGAAGCTGCCGCGGACGAAGCGCCTTTGGCGGAAGCCGCCAGCGACGAGACCGCCGCCTGAGCCGCAAGCTCGTCCCCGCCGTCGCGGCTGCCTTGGCAGCGGCGATGGCGTGGACGGCTTTCGAACATTTGCGGATCAGCGGTTTTGCCGCGCCGCACGACCCGGCGATCATCGGGATCGACCGCGAACTTGCCGCCGCGCTGGTGTGCGGGTTCGCGGGCGTTGGGCTGTTGATCGGCCCGGTGCGCGGCGGCGTGGCGGTTTCGATCGTTCTCGGCGTCGCCTATATGTTATCGGGCCGGTGGCTGACCGGCGGGCTCGACTATGACGCGCTGACCTATGTGCCGGTCGTCGTCGCCGCGCTGTACGTCTGCTGGCCGAGGCTGATCGAGGTGCGTTCATGACCGATGTGACCCTTGCCGCCATCGCCGGTGCCCATGGCATTACCGGCGAAGTGCGGCTGAAGCTGTTTGCGCAGTCGATCGAATCCTTGAGCGCCCAGAAGGTGTTTAGCGCCGGTGGACGCACGCTGACGCTGAAATCGCTGCGGCCCGACAAGATTGGCGCCGTGGCGCGCTTTGCGGAGATTACCGACCGGACGGCGGCGGAGAATTTGCGCGGCACGGTGCTTTCGGTGCCGCGCGCCAGCCTGCCGCCGCTGGCCGAGGGCGAATATTATCACGCCGACATCATCGGGTTGCCGGTGGTGACGATCGCTGGTGATGCGGTCGGCACGGTGACGGCGATCGAGAATTTCAACGCCGGCGACATCCTTGAAATC